>NZ_JBOGDD010000837.1:0-6266 GCF_050701675.1 Mycobacterium sp.
AGTGCATCGAACTGCTGTCCGACTACGTGGTGGTGTGCATCGACGAGTTCGAACTCGACGATCCCGGCAACACGACGTTGATCTCACGTCTGCTGTCGGCCTTGGTCGAGCGTGGGGTTTCCATCGCGGCGACGTCGAACACGTTGCCGGAACAGTTGGGCGAGGGCCGGTTCGCGGCGCAGGACTTCCTCCGCGAGATCAACACGCTCGCAAAGATCTTCACCACCGTGCGGATCGAGGGACCCGACTACCGGCACCGGGACCTACCGCCCGCCCCTGTGCCGCCGTCCGATGAGCAGGTGCGGGCCGAGGCCGCCGACGTGCCGGATGCGACCCTCGACGACTTCGACGCGCTGTGCGCACATCTCGCGACGATGCACCCCTCGCGGTACCTCGCGTTGATCGAGGGCGTCACCGAGGTTTTCATCACCGGCGTTCATCCTCTCGACGACCAGAGCGTGGCACTGCGCCTGGTGTCGCTGACCGATCGGCTGTACGACGCGGGCATTCCCGTGGTGGCCTCGGGCGCCAAGCTGGACACCGTCTTCAGCGAGGAGATGCTGACGGGCGGCTTCCGCAAGAAGTATCTGCGTGCGACGTCGCGGCTGCTGGCGCTGACCGCCGCGGGCCGCCCGGGTTAGAGCGGGCGCACCATCACGTAGTCGTTCTCGAAGTGGCCGCCGAGCCGGAACGTCTTGGTGCCGCTCACCGCGAAGCCCTGTTTGACGTAGAACCGTTGCGCCCGTTGGTTTTCCTGATTCACGCCCAGCCAGACGCAGGCTGCGGCCAGCGTGCGGGCAGCATCGAGCGCGGCCGTCATCAGAGCGGCGGAGACGCCCGCGCCGTGACCGTCGGGCACCACGTACATCTTGGACAGTTCGACGGCGGGTCGCTGCGTCACGGCCCGCTGGACGTCGACGTCATCGGGAACCCCACGAATCAGCATGGCGTAGCCGGACATGCGGCTTCCGTCGTGCGCCGTCAGCACCACGCGATCGGCGTCGGACAGGTACTCGCGGAACCGGTCGGCGGTCAGGTGCTCGGCGATGAACGCGGCGACGTCATCGGGTGTCGCAGATGGGGGACAGGCCAGCGGGAAGGTGCGTGCGGCGACGTCGGCCAGTTCGGGCAGGTCGGCCTCGGCGGCCGGGGTTACCTCAATGGACATACCGCGTCAGGTGAGGTTCCACTGGGCGAGGTGGTAGCCGGTGACCTTGTCGAGGAGGACGACGTTGGTGACGAGGTCGCGGTAGACGTCCCACCACACCCCACCGCTCACGGTGGCGCCGGCGGGGGCGTTCTGGAGCGCGGTGCGCAGGGCGTCGGGGGCGTCGGTGTTGCGGGGCTTGTAGGCGTCGGCGATGGGTGTCACGCCGTTGAAGTCGAACACGATCGACGTGATGTACGGATTGGGCGCCTTGATGACGTGGACGGTCACGTTGGCGCGGTACACCTCGTTGCGGGGGCCCAGTGGTGCGCGGCCGAAACCCGGCGGGATGTCAGAGAGCTCGACGCTGGTCACGGCGACGTCGGCGACGATGCCCATGTAGTCGACGTGCAAGACGTCGCCGAGCCTGCCGATCGGGGCGTTTACCGCTGCGGCGTCCGGGGCCGGCGAGGCGATCACCCCGGACGTCACTGCCAACCCGGCAACCATCAACACCAACCAGCGACGCATGCCTGGCATGATCGCACACCGCCTCGTCGCCGAGGAGCTGATCGGCCGTCAGGACGCCCAGGGACCGAGGCCGCCGACCTTGTCGATCCGGATCCGGGTCAGCAGACCGGCCGGCGCGTTCGCCGGCGGGAAGTGTTCGCTGGAGCCGAGCATCGCCTCGGCCAGTTCGGTGAGCAGTTCGGGCGCGCCGCCCTCGACGATCCGGGCGGTTCCGGTCACGGACAGATACGGCGCTTGCTGGCCAGGGGCGGCGGGCCCGAGGATGGTGACGGCCACCCGTGGATCGCGTCGGATGTTGCGGGTCTTCTTGTACTCGCTCAGATGTGCGCTGACGAGCTCGTCGCCGTCGGGTGTCGACTGGAGTGCCACCCACACGACCGAGACCTGGGGGCTGCCGTCGGGGTTGATGGTGACGAGGGTGGCGTCGGCGCCGGCACCGATGAGCGCGCGGGCGGATTCGTCGAGTTTCATGGTGCTTTCTACCGCACTGGCGCGGATTTCATTCCCGATCAGCTCTGCGTCAGCGATCGGAGAACTTCGGCGATCTCGTCCTCGACCCCCGGCTTGTCGACGCCGAGCGTGTGCAGTGGGCCGTCGCCCCCCTCGGCTTCCAGCAGGGCCAAGAGGATGTGTTCAGTGCCGATGTAGTTGTGCCCCAATCGAAGTGCTTCGCGGAAGGTCAGCTCGAGGACCTTCTTGGCCGGGCCGTTGAAGGGCACGAGCGCGGGCGTGTCGTCGACTCTGGGCGGCAGCGTCACCGCATTGGCCGCACTGTCGGCGTCGATACCGTGTCCGGCGAGTAGCCGTACCGCCAGTGACGCGGGATCCGTGAACAGCCCGAGCAGCAGATGGGTGGGCGTGATCTCGTCGTTGCCCGCGGCGTGCGCTTTGTTCTGTGATTCGACGACGACGTTGCGGGCCCGCGGGGTGAACCTGCTGAAGCCCTCGCTCGCGTCGAGCGGGTTGGTCTCGGTCCTGGGGACGAAGCGCTTCTGGGCGGCCTGCTTGGTGACGCCCATGCACTTGCCGATGTCGGTCCAGGACGCACCCGATCGGCGGGCCTGGTCGACGAAGTGGCCGATGAGGTGGTCGGCGACGTCACCGAGGGCCTCTGCGGCGAGCATCGCGTCGGTGAGCTGCTCGAGTGGCTCGTCGTGAGCGGTCTTGATGACGTTGATGAGGTCGTCGAGGCGGACGGGGTTGGTGATCTTGGCCGGTTCGTTCATCCGTCAACCATAGGTTGACGCAGACGGGATCGTCAACCTTGCATTGACGATGGCGTGTCAGCCGCGTGGGTAGCCGCGGCGCACCGTGCGGTCGAGGATTCCGAGCGTGCCTCGGAGTGCGCCCTCCGAGATGACGGGGAAGATCCCGGCGTCGCGCCACTTCTGGTCGATGTCGGACCAGTCGTAGAACGAGGTGACGAGCGTGCCGCCATCATCGGGTTCCAGGCGGTATCCGTAGACGTGACCGATCTGCGGCTTGATCTGACCCAGGATGGTCCAGGCGATCAGTGTGTCCTGCTCGAACTCGGTGATCGTGACGGTGACGTCGTACTTGCCCATCGGAAAGTCGTTGAGCGCCTCGCGATCCATGTGCACGACGAAGCTGTCGCCGACGGCGGTCACGGGGTCTCCGTCGGCGTCCTGCAGCATGCCCGACGCATCGATCGCGACGTGTCCCTGTGGGTCGCAGAGGAGGGCGAAGACGTCTGCCGGCGGAGCGGCGATGGTGCGCTGGACTTCGATGAGATCGGCCATGTCGTCGATCGTGTCAGACGGTGCGGTCGCCGTGACCCAATCGCGGGCGACTGATCCGTGCGTCGAGGACGGATCGCTCCAATAAGGGGTGCGAGTGCCGCGTCAGGACGAGGGCGGCTGCCCGGACGCGGCGGCCTTGGCATTGAGCTGAGCCATGTAGAGCTTCAGTTGCACCCCGGCCAGTGCAGGGGACATGCCTTGTGCGGTGGGTGGTACGGCACCATCGGTCAGCTGCCACGGTTGACAGCCGTTGGTCTTGAAGGACTTGTCGGTTGGTGCGATCTCGACGGTCTGCGGCTTCTTGGTGAGCGCGTTGTCGATGGTCGCGCCGTCCGGATTGCTCGCCCGCTTCCAGAAGCACGTGCCCTTGTCGGCGTCGGCGGGACCCGCGGTGCTGTAGACGCCGGGAACGATGTCGGTACCGACCGCGTAGGTTCCGTCGGCGTCGATGGACGTCTTCGGCGTGGGTGGCGTGGCCGTATCGGTCGGTGCCGTCGATTCGGCAGGCGCGCCAGCAACGGGCGGCGTCGCCGTGTCGGCGGGAGGGCCCGGAGCGGGACCGGTCGGAGCGGCAATCGTGGCCGGATCAGCCGGCGTCGTCGGATCGGCCGGAGTGGTCGGGTCGGCCCCTGCGAGGCCGGGGGCACCGCCTACGACACACGTCGCAAGCACTGCGGCGGCCGCCGCTGTTTTCAACCACATGGCGAACACCTTAGTCCGTCTCAAGAGTGGGATCTAGCGGGCGAGGATTGTGATTGCGGCGGCTCAGCGTCGCTCAGGCCCTTCGGTGTGCACAACCTCGCGGTGAGCGCTACCGCGCCGACTTGTGCCAGAGCTACGACCAGTAGGGGCCACGCGGCCCCTGCGACGAAGCTCAACAACGCCGGATGGGCAGCTGGAGCGTTCTTGTCCTGCAGCCGCCAGGCCAGCAGCGCGAGCAGGATCGAGGTCAACACCCAGCCGCTCAAATAGCCGTACAGGAGTGCACTCGACACATGGCCCCCTCGACGACTTCGCTGTCCGCAGACTTGCTACTACGCAAGTTAGCTTGCTGGTGATTTCACAGTCGGATAACCAAGAAGCCGGCCCGCCATCCTCGCGGGGATGACGGGCCGACCCGAATTCGTGGTTGGAGCAGCGGCTACTTGAAGGCGTCCTTCACCTTTTCGCCTGCGTCCTTGATGTTCGCCTTGGCCTGGTCGGCCTTGCCCTCGTTCTCGGTGCTCTTGTCATCGGTGGCCTTGCCCGTGGCTTCCTTGGCCTTGCCGCCCAGGTCCTCGACCTTGTTCTTCGCCTTGTCCAAAAAGCTCATACTGTTCAACTCCTCGATCATGCTCGGCACCATTCGCCAAGCCTGAATCAGGTATGCCACGGATCGCCGGCTTCGAAACTCGTTGAGGGCTCCTCACGGGAAACCCGAAGCCAGGCCAGGCCGGCTACAGCTTGACCAGCAGCTCTCGGTCCTCGTCGTGAACGACGGCAGCGGCCGCCGCCACGGCTGCGTACTCAGCGACGCCCAGAAGCAGCACCGGCCAGGCCGCACCGGCGGCGAGCGCCAGCGGGTGGCGTTGAGGACTGTGCGGATCTTGAATCCGGTCGGCGCTGAACGCCAAGCCGAGGGTGGTCAACACCCATCCGGCCAGGTAACCGTAGAGAAGAACTTCGATCACGCGGAGCACCCCCGGCCTCGGTCGAGTTCTCGACCGAACGTCGGTGGATTGACGTTCTTCGCGGTTGTCAAACACCGTCCTCGTTGCGGATTGCCAGACGCGCATACGTCAGTCGGCCTCACACGCGGCGGCGAATCCCAAACCGAAGCCTCAGGCAGTAGATGACCGGGTGAGGCATCGACCCGATCGGGGACATCAGAGACGAGGTAGACCGTCACGGCGGGGGGCGGCAACCGTGAAGTCATTGTCATCGCCCCCAATGGACGCGCTCACGGTTCCCGCGGCGTAGCGCGAGACTTGGTAGTACGGCCCCCCGGCCGTGATAGCTGCCCTCATTGAATATTTGACGCACACGAAAATCAAGGGTGACACCTGTGAACATCATGGGGACCGCGAGGATCCCGCGGGAACACCCCTACCTGCTCATCGTCAGGGAGGGCCGGAGAAATTCGGTGGCAGCCATCGTTCAGCGGTCTACTCGAGGCTTCGTCCGTCGACGACGGCCTCCTGCCATGCCGCATTCGACGAGCGGTGAACGAAACACGTTGCTTTCCACTGCTTTTGAGGCTGCGCTCCTGATGTGCCGCGCTTCGATGTTGATTCCCCATCCGTGCAGCGGTGCCGCAGCATCGTGACCATGGGGTCAACGCCGAAGGCGGCGAGAAACTTATGCCCCGGGCTGCGGCGAAGGCCGCCCCGAGGGCACTGCCGGACGCCGCACACCAGAGGTTGAACCCACCTCGACCCTGACGGGTGGCGGTTAGGTGGTCGCTCGTCGCGTTGCCGCGGGTCGCGGCTATGGCTGTCTTCCCGAACTCGTCCTCAGTGATTCTTCAGCGTCAGACTTCTACCCTCCTCGAACGCTCCGACCGGGAGTTGCATAGGTGAGGAGTTCGTGATGACAGTAGGTACGCGGGTGGGCGTCAAGGCGCTGTCCGGTTTGGTTGGCGCAACCGCTTTGGTTGCGATGGGAATGTTGGTGGTGGCGCAGGATCGGGCACCTGCGGGTGCGGTGACGGCAGCGTCCATGACAATGGGCCAGACGACAACGCAAACAGTTGCGCTGCTGAGTGTTCCGCCGTCGGCGGTCGTGATTCCGATCGCGAGCCCGACTCTCAAGGCGAAGCGACCAAAGGGGTTTTAACTTTCGGCTTGATG
>NZ_JBOGDD010000838.1:0-11282 GCF_050701675.1 Mycobacterium sp.
GACCACCAGTTCGCTCGCGACCGCCTTGTTCGAGTGCCCCGAAACCAGCAACGCCAGTACCTCCGACTCACGCTGGGTGAGGCCGAGGTGCGCACCGGACCAGAACTCACCAGCACTCAGGCGCGCAGCGGAGAGCGCCACCCGGCCGGCCAGTGCGTGGTCGATGACGGTCTCACCCTGGCGGACCCGACGCAGGTGGCCGACCAACTCCTTCCCGTCGATGCGCTTGAGGATGTAGCCGGAGGCACCGACCCGCAGCGCCTGGTAGAGGTAGTGCTCGTCGTCGTACACGGTCAGAAGGACGACTTTCGTGTCCGGATGCTGCGTCGTGATCTGCAGGCACAGGTCCAGTCCGCTCCCTTCGCCGATGCGCACATCGCACAGGACGACGTCGGGCCGCAGCTCCGCCACCAACCCGAGCGCCGCCGCCGCCGTCGTCGCCTGACCGACGATCACGACCTCCTCGGGGAAGTGGCCGAGCATGGCGTCGAGCCCATGCAGCACCATCTCGTGATCGTCGACGAGCACGACACGCAACGGGGTCGGAGGCGGATCCGGCATGCCGCCAAGCCTACGGCGGTAAGCATCCTGATCCGACTGAACCAGCCGGGGATATCACCCGCTCCCCCACCCACCGGGGTGATTACGCCACAGGCGTTACGCGGTCGGATGGACCAACCCGATCAGAAAGGCCGCTGCGCCATGACCGATTTCAGTGTCAACCAGCCCCTCATCGTGCCCTCGGTGTTACCGGCCGACTTCGCCCGAATCGGTGACGAGGTGGCCGAACTGTGCGAGGCCGGAGTGGACCGGATCCAGTGGGACGTCATGGACGGCGTGTTCGTTCCCAACCTCACTTTCGGCCCGGACGTCATCGCGGCGGCGCGCCCGCACAGCACCGTCGGATTCGAGGCCCATCTCATGGTCGTCAACCCCGACGAACTCCTTGGGCGTTACGTCGACGCGGGATGCGAACTGATCATCGTGCACGCCGAAGCCTGCACCCACCTCCATCGCACGCTCGCACACATCCGCGACCTCGGCGCGCGCAGTGCCGTCGCGCTGAACCCGCACACTCCCGCCGAGGTCGTCCAGCATGTCCTGTCCGAGACCGACCTCATCCTCGCCATGACCGTCAACCCGGGATTCGGGGGCCAGGCCTACATCCCGGCCGTGGAGGCGAAGATCACGCGCCTGCGAAGGATGATCGACGAATCCGGTCTGCCCATCGAGCTGGAAGTGGACGGCGGCATCACCGACAAGACCATCGCAGGCGCGGCCAGCGCCGGCGCCGACGTCTTCATCTCCGGCTCCTGGATGTACGCCTATCCGGACGGCAAGGCGGCGGCCGTCAAACAGTTGCGAACCACTGCGCTGGAGAACGCACCACACGGGGAAGCAGTCCCCGTCTGATCCACCGGGTGGTGGCGGGGGCTACTCCCGGCGGGACTCCGTTCACCCCAGTGGGGTTCGCCGAGTCGGGCGAGGGTGAACGCCCTCCCATTCCTGCGTAACTCCATCTGAAGGGGTTCAGCCGAGGGCGGTGAGAATCGCAGTCGCCGCGTAATCGATCGCCGGCGCGGGATGCTGAAACGTCGGCGGCGGCTCGCCTTCGTGCACCCAGCTCCGGTGATGCCGATTGACCCAGACGCTTCTCAAACCGGCGTTCGCGGCACCGCCGATGTCCGCTATTGGGTTGTCACCCACCATCCAGGACCCGTTCAATGCATGCCCAACCGACTCGGCGGCGAGTTCGAAGATGCGCCGGTCCGGTTTGCGCACGCCGGCCCGTTCGGAGATGACCCACCCGTCGACGAGGTTACGTGCGCCGATCGCATCGAGTTTGGCTTCCTGTTGTGTCGTAAAGCCGTTGGTGACGATCACGACCGGAACGCCTCGTCGTCGCGTACTGCCCAGGACACTCCGGGTTGCTTCGTCCAGGCGGTGGTGGCCACCAAATTCATATGGCCACCGTTGCAACAACTCGTCCACCGACTCCGTCATGCCCAACCGGGCTTGCACACCACTGAGAAAATCTCGCCGATCGCGCACATCGTTGCCGTCGCAGTCCCACTCGACAAGCCACTGTTCAAGGCCTTCGTCGCCCGAGTGGTGCTGCGCGATGTCCGCTGCCCATTCCCGCACAACTTGAGACCGATCGACCAACGTGTCGTCCAAGTCCACCAATAGCACGGCCATACAGAGATTCTGCATCGGCAGCCGCGGCACTCGCCCTAAACGTAAAGGTCGTGACACGGCGTGTCTCTGACCCGCCTCGATTCTAGGAAAACGAGAAAGCGACGGGCGGCATTGTCGTTGACCTGTTTTCACATGTCATGCGTTTTCGGTTGCTCTTTCCAGCCCGATCTTTCGCGAATTCGTGCGCGCCGCGTCGGCGATGACTTGGATGGCGAAATTGGCCGGGTCGGTGGCGTCGACGCTGGTTGGGTGTGCCCTTCGGGCAATGGCGATCAAACCTCGGCGAGCACCGGGGCGACGCCGGTCTTCTCGAACTCGGACATGGTGTCGATGCGGCGTTGGTGGCGCTCATCATTCGACCACTCCGCGGCGAGGAACGCCTCCACGATCGCGAGGGACTCCCCGAGGGAGTGCATGCGACCGCCGAGCCCGATCAGCTGAGCGTTGTTGTGCTGGCGGGCCAGCTGCGCGGTCTCGACGCTCCACGCCAGGGCACATCTCGCACCCTTCACCTTGTTCGCGGCCATCTGCTCACCGTTTCCGCTGCCGCCCAGCACGATTCCCAGGCTGCCCTCGTCGGCGACGACACGACGTGCCGTCTCGATGCAGAACGCGGGGTAGTCGTCGAGGGCGTCGTAGACGAGAGCACCACAATCGATGGTCTCGTGGCCCGCGGCCCTCAGATGTTGGATGATGGCGTTCTTACGTTCCAATCCGGCATGGTCGGAACCCAGGTATATGCGCATGATTGTTGTTCCCTTCTCGTGATTCAACGCATCGCGTTGGATGCGGACCGGCAGATACCTGCCAGCCCTTCAGTGTTGGTGTACTTCGCAGGCGCAGTACATGTTCCGACAGGTGCGGCAAGCGGGCATCGTCTTACGACGAGGGCAGCTGACCGGCGCGAGCACCACAGTGAGTTAGTCGGCCAGCCAGCCGCATTACACGAGAGCACCCGGGACTGCCGGTGCCTCGATGCCCGGCCGCTGCGCGTTGTCGTCGGAACCCGGGGCGTCGTCGTCGCCGGGAACGAGCCCGAACACCGAGAAACTAACGATCCAGTAGGCGACGTACCCCACCAGGAGCACCACACCGTGCCAGCGCCGCAGGTGGCCGGTGAACAGTGCGTACGCCGCGAACCCGTTGATCACGATGAGCGCAGGCAGGTGCCAGCTGAAGACCTCCGGGGTGATCAGGAGTGCGCCGCCGAGCAGGGCGATGATGCCCACCTTCGCGGTCACCGAGAACACCACGCTGCCGATGACGTTGCCGACCCCGATGGCAGGCGCGCCCCGCCGGAAGGGCTCTACGGTCAGGAAGATGTCCTCCAGGGAGAGCACCAGGGTCGCGATCGTCGCCCCGAAGACCGTGCCACCGATCGCGTACTTCTCGACGATGCCCTCGGTGCCCTTGGCCATGACCCAGGCACCGGCCACGAGGCCGATCAACGCGAGGAGCGCGAGCAGGAGCAACGCCCACCCCGGACGCTTGTTCGCCTTCGCCCGGCCCAGATCACCGGTCTCGTAGAGGCTCCCGGCACCGCCGCCGGTACGACCGCCATCCCCGGAGTTCCCTACGCCGGTACGGACGAGTTCGGGACTATGCGTCGCTTCCTCGGCTTCCACGGCTTCCAGCACTTCCGCACTGCGGAATGTGGGCACGGCCCGCCGGGACTCGCGGTAGGCGATGTAGGCGATGAAAACCACGAACAGCACGATGAGAACAACCCCGGATACCCGCCCCACCCCGCCGAGCAGTGCAGGCACGATCAGCACGAGAGGCGCGATCGCGAACAGTGCGATGTAGTCCTTCGGGACCTCCACCGGGCTGGGCGCGACGATGGCGGCGAGCGCGAGCACCAGGCCAGTCAGCGAGATGACGGTTCCGAAGATGACTCCGAGCGCGACGTCTTGGTGGCCCTCCAAGTTGAGCACCACGCCGAACGCGAGATCGTCGAACTCGATGCCGGTAAACACGATGGCGAGCAGGAAGAGCGAGACTGCCAGGCCGCGCGCCGCGCCGACCAGGTAGGTGATCAGCTTCTCGGCGCTGTAGATCAACAGCGCCGCTCCGACGGCAAAGACGATGATCGACGTCATCTCGTTCTGCTCCCCCGTGAGCTACGCGGGATCACACCCGTTGTCTGCTGCATCCGACTCCCTCTCATGACATTCCTACCGATCCGCTTTCGTCAATCTTTCGAGCCTGCAATTCCGCAAGCCCTTCAGTGTTGGTGTACTTCGCAGGCGCAGTACATGTTTCGACACGTGTAGCAGGCAGGCATCGCCTTGCAACGAGGGCAGGCCTCGCAGCTGACCGGCTCGGTGTGTCGAAGGGCATCCACCGACGTGTACGGCTCGCCGCAGTGGTAGCACGGCGGACGCGCGCTGTTGCCGTCCAGCTCGGAGAGCAGAGCGAAGAGAGAGTTCACCGTCGGACCTCCAAGGGGATTTTCAACCCCGTGCGGCCGGGATTCGGTCGAGGAATCATCACGCCGTCCCGCGGCCGCGTCGGGTCGTTCGCTGCCGCCACCGCCGCCTCCACCAGCCCGTGATCCGGGGAGAGATGACAGACGGGGTCAGTGCGGGCGGCGTCGCCGGTGAGCGCGAAGGCCTGGCAACGACAGCCGCCGAAGTCGATCTCGCGACGGTCACAACTGCGGCACGGGTCCGGCATCCAGTCGTCACCCCGGTACTGCTTGAACAGTGGCGACTCCGCCCAGATCCACTCCAGGGAGTGCTCGCGCACGTTGGTGCTTGGCAGGCGGAGCCCGCGGGCCAACTCGTGGGCCGCTGGGCACGGCAGCGCTTCGCCGTTGGGCACCACCGTGAACTGGCGGCTTGCCCAGCCGTCCATGCAGGGCTTGGGAAACTTGCTGTAGTAGTCGGGGATGACGTAGATGATCTCCATCCGGTCCCCGAGCCGCCCACGGGCCGCCCGCACCACCGTCTCCGCGCGCTCCAGCTGGTCCCTGCTCGGCAGCAACTCGGCACGGTTGCGTCCCGCCCAGCCGTAGTACTGCGTGTTGGCCAGCTCGATCCGGTCGGCCTCCATCTCCGCCGCCATGTCGAGAATGGCACCGATCCGATCGATGTTCTGCCGGTGCAGCACCACGTTGAGGGTGAGTGGCCAGCCCAGCTTCTTGACGAGCCGCGTGACCTCGTGCTTGCGCTCGAACGAGGCAGTGCCTGCGATCTGGTCGGATAGGTCTCGCTCATCGGCCTGGATGCTGACCTGCACGTGGTCGAGGCCCGCGTCGCGGAGTTGCTCGGCGCGCCGGGTGGAGAAGCCGAGCCCACTGGTGATCAGGTTGGTGTACAGGCCCAGCTTGTTGGCGCACTGCACCAGGTCGACGATGTCGTGACGCTGCATCGGTTCGCCGCCAGAGAGGTGCACCTGCAGCACGCCCAGGTCGGCGGCCTCGGCGAACACCCGTTGCCACTCGGCGGTCGTCAATTCGTCGCGATAGTCGTCCAGCGCAACCGGATTGGAGCAGTAGGGGCAGTGCAGTGGACAGGCGTAGGTGAGTTCGGCGAGGAGCGCGTATGGCTTATCCATGATCTATCTCCATCCCGTGCTTGGTGACGAGGTCGGCCACGAAGCGTCGTACGTCGCCGTCGGCGACCTGGTCGTATCGGCTGCGCAGCTCGGACTGGATCTCGGCGATGGTCCGCTGGGCATCGCACAGCTCCACGATCGCGACGCCGGTGTCGTTGAGGACCCAGATCGTCTCCGGCGACAGCAGCGCGTATTGCCCGCGTGCGGCGTCGAACCTCATCCGCACGTGGCGCGCCAGCCGCGGCCGGGCGGCCTCGTCAGCGATTTCCATAAGCCTGGTCGATCGCATCGAGCATGCTCCACAGCACGTCGCACTTGAAGGACAGCGCCGACAGCGCGGCGGCCTGCGTTTCTTGGGTGACGCAGTACTTCCGCACCACCTCGAGACCGTGGTCGGAGTCGCGGGGCGCCTGGGTGATCCGAGTCCGGAAGTAGGAGAGCTCGTCGGGGTCGATCCAGGTGTAGTGGCGTTCGAATGCCGCGAGCCGCTCCGCCATGAGGTCGGGCGCGAACAGCTCGGTCAGCGAGGATGCCACCGCCTCCAACCACGGCCGGGTGCGCGTGAAGGTCACGTAGGCGTCGACGGCGAATCGCACGCCTGGGAGCAGGTGTCGGGCGTCCTCGACCTCAGCCCGGGTCAAGCCGACGGCCTCGCTGAGTCGCAGCCACGCCTCGATCCCGCCGGTTCCCTCGGTGGTGCCGTCGTGGTCGATGATGCGCTGGACCCAGCGACGCCGTATCTCACGGTCCGGGCAGCTGCTGAGGATCGCCCCGTCCTTGCGGGGGATGTTCACCTGGTAGTAGAAGCGATTGGCCACCCAGCCCCGGATCTCCTCCCGGCTGGACTGTCCGCCGTTCATCCGCCGATGGAAGGGATGCTGGTGGTGGTAGTCCTTGACGTGCTCGCGAAGCGCTTCCTCGAATTCATCGGGCGCCAGTGCTGCGGTCATCATTGCTCCTCAGATGTCTAGCTCGAGCCCGTCCGCGGCGACTTCGATGCCGTGCTGGTCGAGGAGCCGTCGTTCCGGCGAGTCCTCGAGCAGGATCGGGTTGGTGTTGTTGATGTGGGTGTAGACCTTGCGGTCGATCGGCAGCGACGACAGCAGTTCGAGGCTGCCGCCGGGGCCGTCGATCGGGACGTGTCCCATGTCGCGCGAGGTCTTTCGGGCCAGGCCAAGGCTGGACATCTCGTCGTCCCGCCAGCAGGTGCCGTCGATCAGCAGGCCGGAGCAGTCGGCCAGTTCCTCGAGGACGTCGGGGGTGAGCTGCTGCACGCACGGCAGGTAGACAAGGCTGCGGCCACTGCTGGTGTCGGTGATGCGGTAGCCCACGACCCGGCCAGCCGTCGCCGCCCCTGGGAACCGCATCGGCTTGACGGTGGGTACGTCGAACGCACGGTAGGACAACCCATCCCCGAGCGGCACCTCGGCGCCGGGCAGCACCGGGTGCCACTTGACCGGGCAGTACGCCTCGAGCGTCCTGAGCACCCCGGTTCCGGAGGTCAAGGTCTCGTGCACCGATTCGGTCGCGTGCACTTCGAGACCGCGCCCCTCCCGCATCAGCAGCAGGCCGAGGGTGTGGTCGAGCTCGGCGTCGGTGAGCAGCACGGCCTGCAGCCGGACCACCCTGCCCTCATCGGGATGCAGATCCGGGAAGGACTCGATCTGCGACTGGATGTCCGGTGAGGCGTTGAACAGAAACCACTGCTTCCGGTCAGCGCTCACCGCGATCGACGACTGGGAGCGTGGGACGCAGGGTCGCGAGCCGGTCCGCACCGCGCGGCACTGGGGGCACCCGCAGTTCCACTGCGGAAACCCTCCGCCCGCAGCTGATCCCAGCACTCGCACCCACACGACCGATCACTCCCTCCGTTGGGTTACCACGACGGGCGCCGGGCCGATCCGGCCCGGCGCCCTTGACGTGATCGGGCTAGTTGCCCGCGTCCAAGATGGCCACGTATGCGGTCACCTCGGCGGACACCCGGATCTCTGCGACCGTGGGGCGCTCCCACTTCTGCAGAGTGCTGGCAGCGTTCTTTCTCTCCATGTGTTCTCTCCTTCTCTCTCTCGATTTCTGGACGGTCCAGCGATGGAAATCAGCCGGGCAGGGCGAATGCGATCAACGCGCTGCCGTGGCCCGCGCCGAGCATTCCGGGGATGATGCCCTCCAGCCAGCCACCCCAGCCGACAGGCACGACGACGTACTGCTTGCCGTCGACGCTGTACGTCGAGGGGCTGCTGTGGTGGCCGCTACCACACTGGAACTCCCACAGCTTTTCGCCGGTGCGGGCGTTGAGCGCGACGAATTCGCCAGTCGGAGTGCCTGCGAACACCAGGTCGCCCGCGGTGGCGAGCACCGACGCGGCCATTGGATAGTCGAGACGCCAGCGCCACTTCTCCTCGCCGTAGCTGTCGAACGCGCTCACCGAACCGGCCATGTCGTCGATGTCGACCTGGACGGCAGCGCCCCAGTACGGCATGCCCTCCTTGAAATCCCGACGCCGACGAGTGGCGGTGGCGCCGACGTCCGCGACCGGCACGTAGAACAAGTCGGTCTTTGGGCTGTACGCCGCGTGCGTCCACTCCTTCGCGCCTGCCGGGCCCGGGTAGAAGTGGACCGGCTCGCCCTCCTTGTCCGGGTACTTCCGCGGGGTCACCTTGCCGTCGCGGGTGATGACGCCCCAGTCGATCCGATCCACGAAGGGAGTGACGTGCTGCAACTCGCCGTTCGTGCGATCAAGAACGAAGAAGTAGCCGTTCTTGTCGAAGTGACCGAGCAGCTTCTTGCCATCCCGCTCGAACAGGGTCATCTCCATGGTGGAGTCGTAGTCCCATAGGTCGTGCGGGGTGAACTGGTAGTGCCACTTGATCTCACCGGTGTCGACGTCCAACGCAACGACGCTGTCGGTGTAGAGGTTGTCGCCCTCGCGAACCTCGCCGTCGAAGTCGGGTGCCGGGTTGCCGGTGCCCGCGTAGTACAGGTTCAACTCGGGGTCGTACGTCCCGGTGACCCAGTGATTCGCGCCGCCGCGCGCCCAGGCCTCACCGTCGGCGGGCCAGGTCTCGGAACCCTTCTCGCCGGGCTTGGGCACGGTGTAGGTCCGCCACAGATGCTCGCCGGTCTCCAGGTGCCAACAGTCGATGTGGCCACGCACACCGAACTCGCCGCCGGCGCCGCCGGTGATGAGCGTGTCCTTGATGACCAACGGAGCCATTGAGGCGCTCTCGCCCGCACGCACGTCGCCAGTGGTCTTCTCCCACACCAGCTTTCCATTGGTGGCGTCCAGCACGATCAAGTGGGCGTTCGGGGTGACGAAGTACACCTTGCCGTTGGCCACCGCGCAACCGCGGTTGACGTTGCCGCAGCAGAGCGAGACGTCGAAGGGCACTGCGTGCTTGTAAGTCCAGAGCTGCTGGCCCGTCTTCGCGTCGAGAGCCCAGAACCAGCCGTCCCAGCCGGTGACGAACATGACGCCGTCCACGACCAGCGGGCACGCCTCGAACGCGTAGGTCGAAGCACCCGCGATGTGACCGGAGGTGCCGGCCTGGAACATCCAGGCCGGACCGATGCTCTTGACGTTTTCGGTGTTGATCTGGTCCAGCAGGCTGTACCGCTTGCCGTCATAGTCACCGTAGTAGGTGAGCCAGTTCTGCGATTCCGAACGTGCGTCGAGAAGGCGGTCGTAGTTGACGTTGTCGGTCACCGCGGGCGCGGTGCCTGTCTTGGCGCTCAGCGCGCTGTGGTCGATCGCCTCGCCGGCATCAATGTATTCAATGGTCATTGGGGTTCCTCCTAGGGGCGTGGCTGGTCGGGACGGTCGAGACGGGCGTGCGGCGGCACCTCGCCGAGCACGACGATGGCGGCGGTGAGTCCCCGACCTTCGTCGTTACCGCCGGGCGAGCTGTACCAGTAGTAGCCAGGGCCGTCCAGGTTGAGCTTCGCCCGGCCCTTCGAGTGGTTGAGCAGCCAGAGGAACTTCTTGTCGCCATTGCTCGGGAACAACGCGGAGTGCGTGTTCTTGTCGTCGTTGATGACCGTCAGTTCGAGATTGCCGCCGTGCGGCAGGACCAGGACCGCAGGCTCCCATGCGACCGAGTCCTCCTTGATCCGGATCGTGGCCTCCATCGTGCCGTCGGCCCGTTCGGTAGCTCTTTCGACCGAACCGGTTCCGAGTAGCCGACCAATGGTTGCGTGGTTCTGTGCGTCCAAGCCGAGTTCGCTCAGCAGGTCGCCTGGTTGATCAGTGACTGTCATAGGACCTCACCTCCTCATCAGTGAAACTTCGTTGTTGTCATGTGGAATGCGAAAGTCGTTCAGGACGGATCGCATTCACGTCCTATTTGCTGAATTCCCATTTTCTGAATTCGGCGAGCCGAAACTCCGGGTTGGCTGTGCATAGATCCTCGGCTCCATCTGGTCGGTCACATCTCGCTGCATAATGTCGTCGGTCGTCGAATCACTTCGTTCACCCGAGCGCCTGTTTCGAGTCTGTAACTACGTGAACGATAGGTTCGGTGACCCCCTCCGTACAGGCACGACCGCAGGGTGGTCGTACCTTGCCGTTCGCACCCCGCCAGGTGCCGTTCGTGGTGATGCCAGTCACATCCGTGGGTGTACGTCCGCGAGGTAGTACTCGCGCCCGATAGCCGGGACCTGCAAGTTCACTGTGAGAGTGGACCGAACGCTTCGTCGCATCGTCACTGTGTTGGGCCAGTCCCGAGCTTCCAGACCGCGACGCTGGCCCGCAGGCCGGTGCGGCTGGATCAGCGGATCGCGGTGCGTTACGGGTTGGCCGCGATGAGCCCCCCGGATTCGGCGGACTGCATCACTCAATCACTCAATGTCGAGATCGCGGGCCAGACAGATTCGCTGTTCGCCGGCTACGCCGTCACCGAAATTCACAATGCAGCACGGGGATATCCGCAGGCGGTGAACAACGTGGCAGAAAGCGCTTATCGCGGAGTTCCGCAACAAAGGAGTTCACCGCCGACGAGAAAGTCCGCCGGGGTGGACGCCATTTGGGTTAGAGCCGGTCGAACAAGTCGAGGTTCATGACCTTGTGCCACGCGGACACGAAGTCGTGGACGAACTTCTCCTCACCGTCCTGGTTCGCGTACGCCTCCGAGATCGCGCGCAGCATGGGGTCGGCCGCGAAGGCGAGGTCGACCCGACTGGCCATCCACTTGACCTCGCCGGTGCACCGGTCGCGGCCCTCATAGGCTGCCGTCCCGGCGACGGTGTCCGCCTTCGGTGCCCACTCAGTGTCCTCGTCGAGCAGGTTGACGAAGAATTCGTTGGTCAGCGTGCCCGGTGTCGAGGTGAACACGCCCAAAGGGGACTGGCCGTGGTTGGCGCCGAGCACGCGCAGCCCACCGAGCAGCACTGTCATTTCGGCGGCGCTCAGGGTCAACTGACCCGCGCGATCGACGAGCAGCTGTTCCGGCGGCGGCCGGTTGCCCTTGCCGACGTAGTTGCGGAATGCGTCCGCCGTCGGCTCGAGCGCGGAGAACCACTCGACATCGGTC
>NZ_JBOGDD010000839.1:0-2116 GCF_050701675.1 Mycobacterium sp.
GAGTGACACGCCTCGTACACCTGTTCCTCGGAGATGGTGCCTTCGATTGATCTGGCGATGCTGCCGTGGTTGAGCACGTATACGCGGTCGCACAGTCCGGCGACCTCGCGCAGATCGGTGCTGACGACGAGGACGCCGGCACCGCGGTCGGCTTCGCAGCGGATGAGGTCATAGAGGTCCTGCCGTGCACCAACGTCGACACCGCGGGTGGGCTCCTCGAGCACGAGCAGGTCGGCTCGCCCGTCCATGTTCCGGCCGAGCAGGACCTTCTGTTGATTTCCGCCCGACAGCAGCGCGACGTCACCGGTCAGGTCGCCGGCGATGCCCAGGCGGCGCGCCCACTGCGACGCCAGGCGCCACTCCCGTCCGCGGCTGAGGAAGCGGAATCCCAGATTCACCGATGCCTGCCGCAGGTTGTGCACGGTCAGGTTTTCTACACCCGAGCGCCCGAGCGCAAGGCCCTCGCCCTTGCGGTCGCCGGGTGCGAACCGCACCAGGCGACCCGTGCGGTGGATGCTCCCCGCGGTGGGCTCGAGCACGCCGGCGGCGACCCGGCCGAGCTCGCGGTAACCCGATCCGAGAAGGCCGGTGACACCGACGATCTCACCGCGCCGGACGCTGATGTCGGCGAGTTTGAACCGTCGCCCAAAGCTCGCGCCGTCCAGGCGCAAGATCTCTTCACCCGGACTAGTGGCATCGGCACGCGACGGAAAGAGTTCCTCTACTGGCTCACCAAGCATCGCGAAGACGATGTCGGCCTCACTGGTTTCCGACTTCGGCCGACTCAGAACGGCCCGGCCGTTGCGGAGCACCGTCACCCGGTCGGCGAGCCGCTCGATCTCGGTGAGGTGGTGAGACACATAGACGATCGCCAGTCCCTCATGGCGCAATTGCTCGATCACCGCGAAGAGCCGGAGCCGTTCTGCCTCGGTCAGCGCAGCAGTCGGTTCGTCGAGAATGAGTACGCGCGCGTCCTGAGCCAGGGCGGCGCAGATCTCGACCGCCTGGCGTTCGGCGATGTCCAAGCGCGCCAACGGCGTATCGGGTTGCACCCGCAAACCAAGCCTGGCCAGTAGCGTCTCGGCCTGCTCGGCCATGTCCTGGCGGTCCAACCGGCCCGTGCGCCGTGGTTCATGGCCCAAGAACAGATTCTCGGCGACGGTCAACGCGTCGATGACCGAGAGTTCTTGGTGCACGATCGCGATGCCCGCTTCGCGTGCCTCGCGCACTGAGCGGATCTCCTGCTCGACGCCGTCGTAGGAGACAGTCCCCCCATCGTGGCGCAGATCTCCGACCAGGATCTTGAGCAGCGTGCTCTTACCGGCGCCGTTCTCCCCCATCAGGGCGTGAACTTCACCGCGGCCGATGGTGAGGTCCACACCGTCGAGCACGACGGTTTGCCCGAATCGCTTGACGATGCCCGACATCTGCACGGCCGGGGGCTGGCCCTCGTGCGACCTCGGTCTCACGCCTGCGGACACACTGGTCACGTCAATCTCCTTGGTTCGCAGCCGCTTCAGTGCTTGCAGAACGGGTCGAAGTCGCAGGGCATGTCGTTGTACCACCATTCATCTGGCCGGTCCGCGTTGGCGTAATGAGCGATGTCCGCCGAGAACTTCTCCGGAGAGGTGACCCAGGGAACCTCGGTGGTCTTCATGACCTGTTCGCCGCGCAGGATCTTGGCTGCGGTCTCGACCGCCACTGATCCGACCGACACCGGGTATGGCACCGTCATCGAGGGCAGATTGTTGTTCTTCTGAATCAGCATCCAGCCGTTGGCGTCGTCGCCGACCCAGGCCTTCATCTGGTCGACCATGCCGGCGTCGCGTACGGCCTGGAACACTCCAATACCCAGATTGCCGCTGATGCCGACCACGGCATCCAAGTCGGGGTGCGCCGTGAGTACCGCCGAGGTCATCTCACGACCCTTGGTGGGGTCGTATTGCGCATATTGTGTGTCCACCACGTCGATGTCGGGGTACTTGGCCAGCACCGTCTTGTAGGCGGCTTCCACCGCCACGGTTTGCCCGGCGCCGGGAATGCCGGAGATCACCGCGATCTCGCCCTTGCCGCCGAGACGCTGTGCCACGTATTCCATTTGGTAGGCGCCCAGCGC
>NZ_JBOGDD010000840.1:0-16582 GCF_050701675.1 Mycobacterium sp.
CGAGTGCCACCGGCCGAGTTGCTGCCACTGCGATCTCCTGGAGGTTTGAATTACGATCGTACTTTATCGTATGAACGTAATACCATGATGGCGATGCGCGCAAGCCGCGCTTCGAAGGCGCGAAGGAGGGCGTGGTGAGGTACGGCAAGGAGCACAAGCTGGCGACGCGTCAGCGGATCGTCGAAACAGCGGGCCGCCGATTCAAGCGCACCGGCATCGACGGCTCAGGCGTGGCCACCCTGATGGGTGACGCGGGCCTGACCAACGGCGCCTTCTATGCCCACTTCGAATCGAAGGACCAGTTGGTCGCCACTGCGATCACCGACCAACTGCGCAGGCAGGCAGTATCTTTCGGCACATATCCCGGCGACCGCGCGGGACTCGAGCAGTTCATCCGCGAGTACCTGTCCAGCGAGCATCGGGACAACCCCGCCGAAGGATGCCCGTCCGCTGCGCTCCTCGACGAGATCGGACGCTGCTCCGAGAGCACGAAATCGGCATTCACCGACGGCCTGATGGTCGTCATCGACGATATCGCCACTCGCATTGCGCCGGACGACCCGCAGTCGGGACGGGTGAAGGCGCTCAGCGTCTTCGCCTCGATGGTGGGGTCCATGCAACTGGCCAGGGCGTTGAGCGACCGACAGCTGTCCGACGCGGTCCTCGAGCAGGGCGTGCGGAACGCCATCGCACTCATTCAATTGGCCGGACCAGCAGCCGAAATGACGAGAGAACCTGCCACGCGATGATCGTGTAAACACTGGTCCGCTCCAACACCGCACCCGGCAGGACGGTCGTCACCGACGTCGTCGACGCGATCGCCAACAGGACGAAGCTCAGCAGGCCGAGCGTGGCCAGCCCGATCGAGGCGGCCCGGTAGTGATGCGACGCGCCGGCCAGCGCTGATCCGGCCAGGATCGCGACGTTGCCGCCGACGATGGCCAGGACTGCCGCCGAGACGTGCAACCACGGGATGCCCGCCGCTCCACTCGGCACGATCGCGACCACGATGTTGCCGACCGCGTTGGCTGCGGCGCAGCTCACGAAGAAGCGCCCCCTGCCCTTGATGTGCGCGGCCCGCGCCAACAGCACTGCACCTGCCAGGAACAGCGATCCCTGCACGACGAACGCGGAGTTCATCAGTGGGCTCAGCGGCGAGTCGGGCCGCCCGAGATCGCTGATGTAGTCGTGGCCATACCGGTAGCCCGGGAGGGCAGCGGCGGTGATGGCCTCCAGAGTCAGATAGGCGATCCCCGCGGCCAGCCAGCACGCGGCCGCGCTCCTGGTGCTCAGCTCGACACCTCAGGCCGTCGAGGCGAAACACCCAGTGCCACCGTGAGTTCCAGAACCATCCTCGGATCGTCGAGCCGGTCACCGTACAGCTCACGCAGCTGAGTCATGCGGTAACGCACCGTCTGCGCGTGCACGAAGAGGTCGGCGGCGACGGCGTCGCGTCGACCCTGGTGAAGCAGCCACGATCTCAGGGTCTCGGCCAGCCGCTCCGCGGTGGTCGCCCGCAACTCCGCCAACGGCGCCAAGGCATGGCGGCGCAGATCGTCGGCCGCCTCGCGATCGGCGGTCAGGACCAGCTCGACGAGGTGATCGTCCGTGTCAATGACGTCCTCGGCGTCGGCGCCGCTCAGGTCGCGGGCCCGCAGCGCCCGCCGATACGACGATTCGACGAGCAACCACGGCCGCGCTGGTCCCACCAACGCCCGCCTGCCCTGTAGCGCCGACCGCAGTTGAGCTCGGTGGCGGCCGTCCAGATCGGGGACCAACAACACCGCCAACGACTCCACGGATTCGACTCCCGGCAGATCCTCGCTGAGCTGTAACGTCGACTGCCCGAATCGTGCTGTCAGACCACGAGTTTGGGCCTCGGCGACCAGCACCGCAGTCAGCGTGCCCGGCGGCTGCCAGTCGGCCTTCTCGGCGCTGGCCCGCAGGGTGTCGGCAGGCTCACCGGCGAGCAGCTGCCTGGCCAGTCGCTCGAGGTAGCGCTGCCGCACCCGTCCCGTGGTCGCGAGTTCGTCGGCATGCCCGGCGACGCTGGACGCCGACAGTTCGTCGATGAACGCGAACACCAGCTCGGCGAATCGTGCCACGGTCTCGGCGGTGAGTCCGGCAGCGACGGCGGTGGCGGACAGTTCGCGCCACGCCACCCGGGCTCCGACGCGGTACGCCGACAGCAGCGCGTCCATCGAGCGACCCTGGCGTGCCTCGCCGCGACCCAACTCGTAGGCCCCGTCGAGGGCGGGTGACAGGGTTTCAGCGGGATCCGAGTCATGCGCGCGTACCGCAAGGCGCAGGAACGCGCCGAGCGCCATCTGAACCGCGTTCTCGATGTTCTGGCCCATGCGGCCGCTGAATGCGCGGGCATAACTCGGCACCTCGACCGTCACGGCGGTCACGGTGCGTTCGGCCATCCGCGGCAAGATGGCCTGTAACTCGGCGACGACCTCGTCGGAGAGCTCCAGACCGGTGAAGCGGAGCGCAGGTTCGGACAAAACTATTCCTTGCGAACAATTTATAGCGAGATATTCACGCTGGTCAGTCAAGAGTTTATACCTCGACCTCAGCCAGAGTGGACTCATGACGACGACAGCACCCCGCCCGACAGCAGTCGGCGCGCTAAGGGAGCGCGTCATGAAGTTCGCCGAACGGGTCACCACTCCCTTGGTCCCTGCCGACTACCTCGACGTCATCGACCCCTTGCGCTCCAGCGCCGACCTCCGTGGCCGCATCATCGCGATCCATCCCGAGACCCGCGATGCCGTCAGCGTGGTGATCAAACCCGGACGCGGCTGGCGCGGCCACACTCCCGGCCAGTACGTGCGGATCGGGATCGACGTCGACGGTGTGCGCCAGTGGCGGGCGTACTCCTTGACCTCGGAGGCCTCCAGGCCTGACGGCTGCATCGCGATCACCGTGAAGGCCATCCCGGACGGCAAGGTCAGCAACCACCTGGTCCGCCGGACCACCGTGGGCACAATCGTCCAACTCGACCAGGCCGCAGGCGAATTCACCCTCGGCGAGCAGGCCCCGTCGAAGATCCTCTTCCTCACCGCGGGCAGCGGTGTCACTCCCGTCATGGGAATGCTGCGCAACATGGCCGACCAGCACTGCGACGTCATCGTGGTGCACTCGGCGCCCACCGCCGACGACGTGATCTTCGGCGAGGAGCTCCGCATGATGGCCCGTCAGGGCCGGATCCGGTTGATGGAGAAGCACACCGACACCGACGGAATGCTCGACGTCGCCAAGCTCGACGAGTTGGTCGACGACTTCGCCGAGAGGCAGACCTGGGCCTGTGGTCCCGCTGGCATGCTCGATGCCCTCGAGACCCGCTGGGCGGACGATGACATCGCCGATCGACTGCACACCGAGCGCTTCCGCCCGACCATCATCACCGCAGGCGACGGCGGCCAAGTCACGTTCTCGAAGTCCAGCACCGTCGTCGCTGCCGGTGGCGCCGAAACCCTGCTCGACGCCGGTGAAGCCGCAGGCGTCCTGATGCCATCGGGATGCCGGATGGGCATCTGCTTCGGCTGCGTGGTGCCGCTGCGACAAGGCGCCGTGCGCGATCTGCGCACCGGCGACGTCACCACGGCAGCCGCCGGCGACAACGTCCAGATCCAGACCTGCGTCTCCGCCGCCGCGGGTTCTTGCGATATCGACCTTTGATTTCAAGGAGATTCGAATGACCACTGCTCAAATCGACACCAATGCCACGACCGCCCACCTCACTGCCGAGGACGTCGAGAACCTCGGTCGCGAGCTCGATGCCATCCGCGAGCAGATCATCGCCAGCCGCGGCGAGCGCGACGCGGCCTACATCCGCAAGGTCATCGACGGGCAGCGCAAGCTGGAACTCACCAGCCGTGGCGTACTGCTCTTCTCACTGTTCCCGCCGGCCTGGATCGCAGGCACCATCGGACTGTCGATCTCGAAGATCGTCGAGAACATGGAGATCGGCCACAACGTGATGCACGGTCAGTGGGACTGGATGCGCGACTCCAAGATCCACTCGACCACCTGGGAGTGGGACAACGCCTCACCCTCGGACATGTGGAAGCACTCCCACAACGAGGTTCACCACACTTACACCAACGTCCGCGGCAAGGATCACGACCTGGGCTACGGCATCATGCGGGTTGACGAGAATCAGAAGTGGATGCCCTTCTACCTCGCCCAGCCGCTGTGGAACTTCATCAACGCCTGCATGTTCCAGTACGGCATCGCGGCATACGACCTCGAAATCGGCAAGTACCTCAAGGGCCGTACCGACAAGGACGAGTTCCGCGCCCAGGCCAAGAAGGTGCTCGCCAAGGTCCGCAAGCACGCGACGCGCGACTACGTGCTGCATCCGCTGCTGTCGGGCCCGTCGGCCGTGAGCACCCTGACCGCCAACCTGACGGCGAACCTGGTGCGCAACCTGTGGACGCACTCGGTCATCATGTGCGGCCACTTCCCCGAGGGCGTGCAGACCTTCGAGAAGACCTCGATCGACGGTGAGACCCGCGGCGAGTGGTACCTGCGCCAGATGCTCGGCTCGGCCAACATCTCGGGAAGCCAGCTGCTGCACTTCATGTCTGGCAATCTGTCGTTCCAGATCGAGCACCACCTGTTCCCCGATCTGCCGAGCAACCGCTACCAGGAGATCGCCCCCAAGGTGCAGGAGCTGTTCGAGCGCTACGGTCTGACCTACACCACGGGTTCGCTGCCCAGGCAGGTGGCGTCGGCGTGGAAGAAGGTCTTCAAGCTGTCGCTGCCGAACGACTTCAAGCTCTCCGACCTCGCGCGCAAGGCCACCTCCGCGGTCGCCCCCACCGCCGTCACGCACGCGGTCTTCGGCAAGCCGGCGTCATCCGACGTCGACGACGAAGCCGCCGCCTAGCCTCCCCCCTTCGCGATTTGTGTGCATCTAGCGGTGGTGACCGCCGGTAGATGCACACAAGTCGCATGGGGAAACGGAAAAAGATAGCGAGCACTCGCAATCTTATGCTAGCTTCGGAGCATGCCCTACGACGTGATCGTGCGAAACGGCCTGTGGTTCGACGGGACCGGCGCCGCGCCGCTGGTCAGGACGCTCGGGGTGCGCGACGGCACGGTGGCGGCGGTGTCCGCCGAGCCACTCGACGAGACCGGTTGCCCCGACGTCATCGACGCGGACGGCAAGTGGATCGTGCCCGGCTTCATCGACGTGCATACCCACTACGACGCGGAGGTCCTTCTCGATCCCGGCCTGCGGGAGTCGGTCCGGCACGGCGTCACGACGGTGCTGCTCGGCAATTGCTCGCTGTCCGCGATCTACGCCGACAACGAGGACGCCGCCGACCTGTTCAGCCGCGTGGAGGCCGTGCCGCGTGAGTTCGTGCTCGGCGCGCTGAACGACAAGAAGACCTGGACGACCGCCGCCGAGTACGTCGCGGCCCTCGACGCCCTTCCCCTCGGGCCCAACATCAGTTCGCTGCTTGGCCATTCGGACCTGCGCACCTCGGTGCTCGGCCTCGGCCGCGCGACCGACGAGACCACCAGGCCAACACACCCGCGGAGCTTGACTCGATGGCCGCAAGGCTCGGCGAAGCGCTCGACGCAGGCCTTCTCGGCATGTCGGGCATGGACTCGGCGATCGACAAGCTCGACGGTGACCGCTACCGTTCGCGCGGCCTGCCGTCGACCTTTGCCACCTGGCGCGAGCGCCGCAAACTCATTGCCGTACTTCGCAAACGCCGCCGGATACTGCAAAGCGCACCCGATGTGGCCCGACCGTGGACTGCACTGCTGTTCTTCCTGTCGAGCAGCCGGATGCTCGGCCGCCGACACGGGGTCAGGATGAGCCTGTTGGTGTCCGCGGATTCCAAGGCGGCACCGGGTGCCGTCGGCGTCTTCGGCAGGGGCACCCGGCTGCTCAACGCAGCGCTGGGCGCCAGTGTCCGGTTCCAGCACCTTCCCGTCCCGTTCGAGTTGTACTCCGACGGCATCGATCTGCCGGTCTTCGAGGAGTTCGGCGCGGGCACCGCCGCGCTGCACCTGCGCGACCAACTAGAGCGCAACGAGCTTCTGGCCGACGTCGAGTACCGCCGCGAATTCCGGCGCGAGTTCGACCGCAGGAAACTCGGACCGACACTGTGGCACCGCGACCTCCATGACGCCGTCATCGTGGAGTGCCCCGATAAGACCTTGATAGGCAAGAGCTTTGGGCGCATCGCCGACGACCGCGCCCTGCACCCACTGGATGCCTTCCTCGACGTCCTCGTCGAGAACGGTGAACGCAACGTCCGCTGGACGACGACCGTCGCCAACCACCGTCGGCGCCAGCTCGACAAGCTCGCGACGGAATCGACCGTCCACATGGGGTTCTCCGACGCCGGCGCCCATCTGCGCAACATGGCGTTCTACAACTACGCGTTGCGACTACTCAAGCGCGCGCTCGTCGCCGAGCGGGCCGGGCACCCGTTCATCACCATCGAGCACGCGGTACACCGGCTGACAGCCGAGGTGGCCGACTGGTTCGGCCTCGACGCCGGAACTCTCCGCAAGGGGGACAGCGCCGACTTCGTCGTGATCGACCCAGCAGGCCTCGACGACGCCGTCGATGGCTACCACGAGGAGCGGGTTCCGTTCTACGGCGGACTGAGCCGCATGGTCAACCGCAACGACGGCGCCGTGGTCGCGACCGCCGTGAACGGCCAAGTGGTCTACCGCAGTGGCCAATTCCGGGACGGCTACGGGCAGACCGCCAAATCCGGCAGGTTCCTGCGGGCGGCTGCCACCCGGCCGACGGCCCACGCAGCCGCCGGGCGCTGAGGTGGCAAGAACCCAGCAGGAGCGTCGCGAGGAAACCGTTGCCCGACTGCTCGATGCGAGCATCGCCACGATCATCGACGTCGGATATGCCAGGGCCTCGGCCGCGGTGATCACGCGACGCGCGGGGCTGTCCGGAGGCGCGCTGTTCAGGCACTTCGAGACCATGGGCGACTTCATGGCGGCGACGGCATACGAGGTGATGCGCCGCCAGCTGGACGCCTTCGGAAAACAGGTCGCCGAGATTCCACCCAACCAGCCCGCTCTCGAGGGCGTGCTCAACACCATGAGGGACGTCACCGGCAACGACACCAACGTCGTGATGTACGAGCTCCTGATTGCGGCCCGCACCGATGAAAGGCTCAGGGCCACTTTGCAGGACGTACTGCGGGAGTACAGCACTCGGATCTTGGACAGCGCGCGCGCACTTCCGACAGCCGACCAGTATCCCGAGGGGACACTCGCCGCCGTCGTGGCCCTGCTGACCAACGCGTTCGATGGTGCCGCCATCGTGCGCCCCGTGCTTGCGCAGCCCGAGATCGAGGCGGGGCGCATCCCACTGCTCATGGCACTGCTCAGCCCAACCGATCGGAGTCACGATGCCTGACCGCATCCTCGAGTTCACCAACGACGGCTTCACGTTCCCGGTGACAGACGAGGGCCCGCTCGACGGCGAAGTCGTCGTTCTGCTGCACGGCTTCCCGCAGACGTCGAAGTCGTGGGATGCGGTGTGCGCCCGACTGAACGAGTCGGGGTATCGGACGCTGAGGTTCGACCAGCGGGGC
This sequence comes from Mycobacterium sp., assembly GCF_050701675.1. Taxonomy (GTDB): domain Bacteria; phylum Actinomycetota; class Actinomycetes; order Mycobacteriales; family Mycobacteriaceae; genus Mycobacterium. The sequence continues at coordinate 7,593 of NZ_JBOGDD010000840.1, forward strand.
TACGCGCCTGCCGCGCGGCCGCGGGGACGTCGACCCTATCGATTGAGCGCCTTGACCGGCGACGTCGCGGCACTGGTCGACGAGGTCGGTTCGCCGGTGCACCTGGTTGGGCACGACTGGGGGTCCGCCGTAGCGTGGGCGACGGCCGCGAGCAAGCCGGCGCTGCTGAAGTCGCTGACCGCCGTCTCGGTGGGACATCCCGCGGCGTTCCAACGTTCCATGCTCAGCAGTACTCAAGCACTCCGCTCGTATTACATGCTGCTGTTCCAGATTCCGAGGGTGCCCGAGGCCGTCGCCCGCCGATACCCCAAGGTCTTCCACCGCTTCCTGTCCGCGTCCGGCATGACGGTCGAAGGCATCCAGGACGTGCAGACCGACGTCATCGACGGCGGCGCGCTGACCGGAGGCCTTGGCTGGTATCGCGCGATTGCATTCCAAGACAAGGCGAGCAGCGGAAAGGTCTCGGTGCCAACCACATACGTGTGGAGCACCAACGACGTCGCGCTCGGCCGCCGGGCTGCGGACTTGACCGAGCGCTACGTGACGGGCCCCTACCGGTTCGAGGCCGTCGATGGCTCGCACTGGATCCCCGAAGAGCAGCCGGATCTGCTCCACCGCCTGATCGTCGATCGGATCAACGGAAGCTAGCGAGCCCTGCACCGCATATCCGCAGGAAATTGGCGGTTGTAAATTCTCTGTTACGTCGATGTAACGGATAGAGTGTGGCCATGGACGACAGGTCGGTGTTCTTCGAGGTCGAGGCCCTGCGCGCCGACAGGTCGCGTCCGGTCCTGTCGCCCGCGTCGCTGGAGATTCACGTCCGCGTCGTCGACCACCTCGCCCATACGACGCGCTCGAACTTCATCGCCGACGGCGGACTGGACGGGCTCGCCCCCGGCCGGGTCACCACGATGGCGGCGGTCGAACTGTCTCTCGCCGGCTGGTGGCGCCGACTCGACGGCGGCTACCTGATCGTCGACCAGGAATTGATCGACGCGATGTCGCACAGCCCAATGTGGCGGCGCTTCGGCGCGGCTTGCCGGCGGCTGTGGAAGACGCTCAACAGCGAGACCGTCATTCCGCTGTAGGGGACCCGGAATCGGCCTGCATCGCCGATCCATGGCATGGGTGCTGTAAGAACTTGATATCACCGGTGATATCGCGTTTCCGGGGCATGTGGCGGGCGGGCGGCGGTGTCGGTGTGACGAATGAGGTTGAGCCGACGTTCGTGCCCGATTCCCGCCGGACGGTGTCGTGGCCGGTCGTCGGCGCCGGATACCTGGCGGCGGTGGCAGCGCTGCTCGCTCAGCACGCCCTGGTGCCCTTCGACGCGGAGCCGCACATGGGATTGCTCACCAATGGCGGGGATCTGGACGTCTATCGGCACGGTGGGCTCCAGGTGCTGCACGGCCAACCGCTCTACGCCGCGAAGGTGCCGCCGGGCGGCTGGTTCACCTACCCGCCCTTCGCCGCGCTCACCTTCGTCCCGCTGGCGATCCTGAACTTCGCCGTGGCCAAGGGACTGTGGATGCTGGTGTCCTTCGCCGCGCTGGTTGCGACGATCTGGCGCTGCGCCACCACGCTCGGCTGGCGGCCCGACCGACGGCTGGCCCTCCTAGGCGTGGCGCTGGCCTTCGTGGCGCTCGACGTCCAGGCGGTGCGGGGAACCCTGTGGCAGGGCCAGGTCAACCTGGTGCTGATGGCGCTCGTGGTGTGGGATCTGACGCGCCCCAACGATTCCCGATGGCGGGGCTGGTCCGTCGGTGTCGCGGCCGGGGTGAAGCTGACCGCCATCGTGTTCGTGCCGTATCTGCTGCTGACCCGGCAATGGCGCGCCGCGGCCACCGCCGTTGGGACCGCCGCGCTCACGGTAGCGCTGAGCTGGCTGATCCTGCCCGCGGATTCGGCCGACTACTGGTTGTACGCCGTCTTCCAGACCGACCGCATCGGTCCGCTGGCGCACGTCGGCAACTACTCGGTCGGCGGGGTGCTGGCCACCCTGTCAGCCCCCGCTTCGATGCCCACCGGGTGGTGGCTCGTCGGCGTCGCCCTCGTCGGCGTGCTTGGCTTCTGCGCGGCGCACCGGGCTGAACGGGTCGGACATCGGCTTCTGGCCATCACCATCGTCGGCCTGCTCTCCTGCACGGTGCCGCCACTTGCGTGGGGTCATCACTGGGTCTGGGTCGTGACCCTCCTAGCGGTGCTGCTCGATCGGGTCGCCCGCACCTCCGGCCATGTTCGCTGGGTGTGGGCTGCGGGTACCACCGCGGTCTACCTCGTGGTGTTCATGTGGTTCACCGCCTGGGTGTACCGCGAAGCGCAGAGCCTCGGTGCCGACCATCCGACTCACGCCGCGGCGATGGGCGCCGCCATCGACGAAATGACGAAATGGGACAGACTTCTCGTCGTTGCGACGCATCCCGCGCTCTTCGTGATCGTGGGGTGCGCCACCATCGTGCTGGCGCGGGGCCGGGCGGCCGCGCCGCCCGGCGGCCACATTAGGCTCGGGACATGAGCGTGCTGGACATGTTCCGTCTCGACGACAAGGTCGTCATCGTCACCGGTGCTTCGTCGGGACTGGGGGTGGCGTTCGCGCAGGCATGCGCGCAAGCCGGCGCCGACGTCGTGCTCGCAGCCCGGCGGGTCGAGAAGCTCGGCGACACCGCCGACTTGGTGAGGGCGGCCGGACGGCGGGCGCTCGTCGTACGGACCGACGTGACCGACCCCGACCAGTGTCAGTCGATGGTCGACGCGGCGGCGGCCGAATTCGGCCACGTCGACGTCCTGGTCAACAACGCCGGGGTTGGAACGGCCGTGCCTGCCACCCGCGAGACGCCCGAGGAGTTCCGCTCGGTCGTCGACATCAACCTGCACGGCTCCTACTGGGCGGCCCAAGCGTGCGCGCGGGTGATGAAACCGGGCAGTTCGATCGTCAACGTCTCGAGCATCCTCGGGCTCACCACGGCCGGACTCCCCCAGGCCGCATACAGCGCCAGCAAGGCTGCCATCGTGGGGCTGACTCGAGACCTGGCGCAGCAGTGGGGTTCTCGCAAGGGCATCCGCGTGAACGCGATCGCGCCGGGCTTCTTCAAGTCCGAGATGACCGATCAGTACAAGCCCGACTATCTCGAGTCGTTGAGCTCCCGGTTCGTCCTGCCCAGAATGGGTGACCCGGCCGAACTCGCCGCGTCGCTGGTCTGGTTGGCCTCCCCCGCCGCCGGTTACGTCACCGGCCAGACCATCGCCGTGGACGGCGGCGTCACGATCACCTAGCGGACTGGTCCCTGATGCAATAGTGGTGTCCCGACGATGAGTGACGAGCGGGCGTCGGGCGACCGTCGTTACTGAGTTTCGTCCTTCGCGACGGGCTCCAGGGACGCAGTGGTGTCGACGCCACGGTCGGTGGTCTTCATGAAGTCGTCGATGATCTCGGCGACCTCGTTGGGCGCCTCGACGTGCGCGAAGTGCCCGACTCCTGGCAGCACCTCCAGGCGGCTGCCCGGGCGGGCGGCCTGGGCGGCGTGGCCGTGCTCGACGGGAATGATCTCGTCGTCTTCACCCCAGATCGCCAACGTCGGCAGCTCCGAGCGGACGTGCAGCCGGTTCAGGGCGCTGACGGCCTGGCCGCGGTAGTCCACGACGGAGCGCAGGGTCCGCAGGAACGCGTCGCGCGTCGGGGCGTCCGAGAAGGACGAGTAGGCCCGCCAGATCTCGCTGGCCCGCGGTGCGCGCATCCCCGCCGAGGTGAACCACGAGCCGATCTTGTTGCCCACCTTCAGCACTGGAGATGGCGCAATGATCGGCAGAATGAATTCAGCTCCAGGGGCGGACAGCAGACGAAGGATCCAGCCCACGTCGGGTCCGAGCCCACCGCTGCTGATCAGGATCACGCGCTCGCAGTAGTCGGGATGCTGGTAGATGAACTGCATCGCCACCCCGCCGCCGAGCGAATGGCCGACGATCGTCGCCCTGGTGATGCCCAGCTCGTCGAGAAAGTCGCGCAACCAGACGGCGAACGCCCCGAGCGAATAGTCTCCGCGGGGTTTCGTGGATTGGCCGTGGCCGAGCAGATCCGGCGCCACCACCCGGTAGTCCTTGGCGAGACGCGGAATCAGCTCACGCCAGGCATCCGAGCTACCCGCCATGCCGTGAATGAGCAGGAGCACCTCACCGCTGCCCTCGTCACGGTAAGCAACCCGGTCTCCGTGCAGGTCGAGGAATTTGACTTCGTTCATCGTTGATCTCTCCCTCAGCGGGCGCGCTTCGCGAGCCGTTCCGGGTCGAGGATCAGCACGCTCTTGCCCTCGACCCGGATCCAGCCGCGCTGACCGAAGTCGGCGAGCGCTTTGTTGACCGTCTCGCGGGACGCACCGATCAGCTGGGCGATCTCCTCCTGAGTGAGGTCGTGCTTGACCCGCAGGGCATTGCCTTCCTGGGCGCCGAAGCGCTGCACCAGTTGCAACAGTTGCTTGGCGACGCGACCCGGCACGTCGGTGAAGATCAGGTCGCCGAGGTTGTTGTTGGTCCGGCGCAAACGCCGCGCCAGCACCCGCAGCAGCTGCTCGGCGATCTCGGGCCGACCTGCTATCCAGGCACGCAGCGCATCCCGATCCATCGACACCGCGTGTACCTGGGTGATCGTCGTGACGCTCGAGGTTCGCGGGCCCGGATCGAAGATCGCCAGCTCCCCGAACATGTCCGACGGTCCCAATATGGTGAGCAGATTCTCACGCCCGTCGGGGGCGCTGCGGACGATCTTCACCTTGCCCGACACGATGATGTACAGCCGATCGCCGGGCTCACCCTCGGCGAAGATCGTGTGTCCCCTTGGGAAGTCCACGGGCTGCAATTGGCTGATCAGAGCGGTTACCGCGGCGGGTTCGACGCCCTGGACGATTCCGGACCGCGCCAGGATGTCTTCCACGTCGCCTGGTTCGACCGCCGGCCTCACGATCGCCTCGAACGGTGGTGGGCTGCGGCAGTTTGCGGAAACATATCTGTGAGCGTGACGGGGCCTTTGCGTTTTGTAAAGCGTCGGGCACTTCGCCGAAAACGCGTCCTCATGTGCCCTCTCTTCGTTCGACGAGCGGGGCGAGCCGCGCGAGTGGCCAGTAGTGACACGCAGATCATCGAATTACGTGTCATAACTGGCCATTCGCCACCAGCACCCGTCGGTGATCAGACGTCGGTCGTCGTGTACCTGGTCTTGACCGGGGGTGCGGCCAGCAATGGCGGCAGATCGGTGATCGCGCCTTCGCCTGCGCGGAAGGCGCGGTACGCCTCGTCGGCCTCGACGGACTCCCAGATCTCGTAGATCACCCAGTGCGTTTCGTCGTCCGAGTCGACGAGCACGTCGGTGGTGAGGCTTCCGTCGAAGGCACGGGTCTTGACGAGCTCACGACGGAACACTTCGCGGGCCTCGGCGACCGACTCGGGCTTGAACTTCAGTTCGAGCAGGACGGTGACGGACATTGACGGTCTCCTGACTAGACGGCGAGTTCGATGGTGACGTCGCCGCCCAACGGGTCGGCATCGGACACCAGTGACCATGGTGCCCGATAGACGCGGCCAGGCGCAGCCGGCCATGGCGTGCGGCCCGTACCGATGGTGCGGCCGTCCTGGACGGCGCGCAGTTTCGGGGCTCGATGGTATTCGTCGACCCAGAACAGCAGATCGCCGCGCGGTGCGACACCGCCGTCGGCCGAGACGAGCTGCGGGGTCACCCACCGAAACGGCTGAGTGGCCCTCACCCGGATTCCCCGCGGCCCGGACCGTCCCTCCTTCAGCCATTCGGACACCTTCGGGGCGACGTGGCGGCCGTCGAGGGCGGCAGCGTCGGCGGTGTCCACCGGGTGCAGGAGATTGCCGATTGCGAACACCCCCGGTGCGCTGGTGCGCAGGCTCGCGTCGACGAGGGGCCCGCGGGTGCCGGAATCCATTGCCAGGCCTGCGGTTCTGGCCAGCTCGTGGTCGGGGATCCAGTCCCCGGTCGTGATGACGGTGTCGCATTCGATGGTCTGACGGGCCCCGGTGTCGACGTTCTCGACGACAACCGACCGCACCCGCTGCTTGCCCTCGATGCCGACCACCCGGCTGCGGGTGAGCACCGGTCCGCGAAGAAGGGCTCGTCCCGGGATGCGGAACGCGGCATACGCCTCGGAGTGCGGATGGAGACTCGTCATGGCGACTGTCGCACAACCGGATTCGCGCAACGTCAGCACCGCCGACCAACTGACCAGCTCTGCCCCGATGACCACTGCCCGCTTGCCGACGACGCCGTGGTGCACGTGGACCAGGTTCTGCAACTGGCCGGTGGTGTACACCCCGTCGGGGCGGTCACCGGGAATGAGCCTGGCCGCTCGCGGACGCTCGCGGGCGCCGGTGGCCAGCACGACGGCATCGGCCTCCAGGACGCGGCGTCCCCGCGGTGACGTGATCTCCATGGCACGTTCGCCGGACCATCCGGTCACCATGGCCTCGGTCTCCAGCAGCGCACCGGCGTCGCGGGCGGTGTCGGTCAGACGACGGGCGTATGCGGGGCCGGAGATGAAGCGCCTGAGATCGCGGATGCCGTAGCCGAGGTGATCGCTGTGCCTGGGAATGCCTCCGGTCTGGGCTTCGCGTTCGAGGACCACCACCTCGCCGTCGACCAGCTGGGCCAATGACGCGGCGGCGGTGAGCCCGGACGGTCCGCCGCCGATGACGGCTACGGCCACTCTTCGAATGGCGTTGGGCTGACCGGTCATTGAGCCGCCTCGAGTAGCGCCTGGGTGTGAGCACCGCAGTAGAAGCCCTGGCAACGGCCGTTCATGACGCGGGTGCGCCGGCGCAGCCCGTCGAGGTCACGCGGCGGGATGGGCGAGTCGAACGCGTCGCGGATCTCGCCGGCGGTGACGCGTTCGCAGAAGCACACGATGCGGCCGTAGTCCGGGTCGTCGGCGATGCGCGCCGCGTCCTCGTACGGTCTGGTGCCCGCTTCACCGATGTAGGGCATCCGCGGCGGCAGTGGCAGGTCGGTGCGTGGAGTCAGGTCGAGGTCGGTGTCGGCCAGTAACTCCAGAATGTGTTCCGCCACCGCCATTCCCGACGTGAGGCCCGTGGACCGGATGCCACCGACCAGGACGTAGCGCTGATTCTCGTCGACGTCGATGAGGTAGTCGTCGTGGTCGGTCGCGGCGCGCAGGCCCGCATACGTCGCGGTGACCTCCTCGTCGAACAGCGTCGGCATCAGCGCCCGGCCCTTGCCAAGCAGGAAGTCGAAGCCCTGCTCCGAGGTGCCGGTGGCGGTGCGGTCGGTCAGGTTCTCCGACGTCGGGCCCACCATCACGTTGCCGTAGATGGTCGGGCTGACCAACACCCCCTTGCCGCGGGACGAGGGCACGGCCAGCACGATGCACGGCACCATCGGCCGGGCCAGCTTGTCGAACACCAGCAGCTCGCCGCGCCGCGGCGTGACGGTGAAGCGCTGGTAGCCGAACTTGGCGTCGAGGTGGTCGGCGCCAAGGCCCGCGGCGTTGATCACCCAGCGCGCGTTGACGTCACCCCGCGTCGTGACGACGGTGGTGTGGTCCGGATGGGCGGTGACGTCGGTGACCTCTGCGCCGCGCCGCAGGTCGACGCCGCGTCGTACGGCGTCGGTGGCGAGCGCCAGGTTCGTCGTCCAGGTGCAGATGATCGCCTCACCGGGCACGGTCAGACCGGCCAGCGCGCCGGGTCCGAGTTCGGGGACACGACGGTAGACCTCGCCCGCGCCGACGATTTCGCACGCGTCGTACCCGTTGCGCTCGGCCTTGTCCTTGAGCTTGGGCAGAGCGTCGCGCTCTTCGTCGGTCCACGCCACCAGCAGCGCGCCGGTGCGCTCGACGGGAATGCCCACCTGTTCGGCATATTCACCGAGTAGGTGGTAGCCGCGGGCGACCAGTCGGGACTCCAGCGTGCCTGGGGTGGCGTCGAAACCGGTGTGCAGCAGGGCCGTGTTGGCCTTGCTGGTGCCGTCGCCGACGTCGTCGCGACCCTCGACCAGGGTCACGGTCAGGCCGGTCCCCGCGAGGGCGCGGGCGATGGCACTTCCGACGATCCCGGCTCCGATCACGACGACGTCGCGGATCTCGTTCGGGGCGTTCACGATTGGACTCCCTCGCGGGAGAGGACCGCGTCGGCGGCCCTTCGCCACCTGGCCAGGTGCTCAGCCGCGCGGTCGTCCGACCAGACGGGCTCGTAGGTGTGTTGTGGTGTCCACGTGCCGACGACCTCGGCCGGGCTGAGTGTCTCCTCGAGCGCGAGGCGGGCGCAGGCCGCCGCGCCGAGCGGGGTGGCATGGGCGGACGGGTATACCTCGACGGGGATGCGGGCGAGGTCGGCCTGCGCTTGCATCAGGACCGCCGAGCGGGTCAGCCCGCCGTCGACCCGAAGCCGTGTCAAGGGCTGGCCCAGGTCACTGGCGACCAGATCGGCCAGGCACGCGACCTGCGCTGCGATCCCCTCCAGCAGCGCACGGACCAGGTGCCCGCGTCCGCTGCTGAGGGTCATGCCGGTGAACGACGCGGTTGCCTGCGCGTCCCACCAGGGCGCGGCCAGCCCGGCGAGCGCAGGCACGCACAGCACGCCTGCGGAATCGGTCGCCGCCACCGCGTCCAACTGGTCGGCGGCGGGTACCAGCCCAAGATCGATGGCCCAGCGCACGGCTGACGCCGCGGTGTAGACCTGACCGTCCGCGCAGTACGAGGTGCGGTCCCGCAGGCGCCAGGCCACCGAGGTGGTCAGACCGGCTCCGGAGCGCGTGGCGTTGTCTCCGAGCTGAGCGAGCAGGAAGGCGCCGGTCCCGAAGGTGCACTTCGCCGCACCGGGCTCGAGACAACTCTCGGCGAGCAACGCGGCCTGCTGGTCGACGATCAGTCCGGCGACCGGTATCGCGCTGGTTCCGAAAGCGGTTGTCTCACCTATGATCTGGTCACAGGAAGCCAGGTCGGGCAGCTCTTCGTCGCCTAGCC
>NZ_JBOGDD010000841.1:0-4371 GCF_050701675.1 Mycobacterium sp.
GCGTCATCGTCAACCGCAACATCCCCGCCTACCTGGATCCCGACGACCTGAGCAAGGCGGCCGAGGGCGACGTCGACGCCGACACCGTGCGCGCCGGCCTCGGCAAGGTCGGGATCAAGCTGTCCGACGACGACTTCGCCGGCCTGCTGACGGAGACGATTCAGCACGCGACGCGGATCAGCGCGCGTTCCGAGAGCGCAGCAGAACTCGACGCCGTCGACATCCCCAGGCTCGAACTGCCTGCGATCGCCGACGGCGTCGACCTCGGCAGCCTGTACGAACTCGCAGAGGCCCTCAGCCAGCAAGGAGTGCGGTGATGAGCACGACCCCCAACCCACTGGACATGGCCGCGATCCTGGCCGACCGGTCCAACCGGGTCGTCGTGTGCTGCGGCGCAGGCGGTGTCGGCAAGACCACCACCGCCGCGGCGATGGCGCTGCGGGCGGCCGAATACGGGCGCACCGTCGTCGTGCTCACCATCGACCCGGCCAAGCGGCTGGCCCAGGCGCTCGGCATCAAGGACCTCGGCAATTCTCCCCAGCGGGTGCCGCTGGCGCCCGAGGTCACCGGCGAGCTGCACGCCATGATGCTGGACATGCGCAGGACGTTCGACGAGATGGTGGTGTCGTACTCCGCCGACGGGCGGGCGGACGCCATCCTGGAGAACCAGTTCTACCAAACCGTGGCCACCTCGCTCGCCGGCACGCAGGAGTACATGGCCATGGAGAAGCTGGGTCAGCTTCTGGCAGAGGACAAGTGGGATCTCGTCGTCGTGGACACTCCCCCGTCGCGCAATGCGCTCGACTTCCTCGACGCGCCGAAACGGCTCGGCAGCTTCATGGACAGCCGCCTTTGGCGCCTGCTGCTGGCTCCTGGCCGGGGCATCGGCCGCCTGGTCACCGGCGCCGTCGGCCTGGCCATGAAGGCGCTCTCCACCGTGCTTGGCTCTCAAATGCTCTCGGATGCAGCGGGTTTCGTCCAGGCGCTGGATGCGACGTTCAGCGGTTTCCGCGAGAAGGCGGACCGCACCTACGAATTACTGAAGCGACGGGGCACGCAGTTCGTCGTCATCTCCGCCGCCGAACCGGACGCCCTGCGTGAGGCATCCTTCTTCGTCGACCGTCTGTCGAGCGAGAAGATGCCGCTCGCCGGGCTGATTCTCAACCGCACGCACCCGACCCTGTGCAACCTGCAGACCGACAAGGCCCGCGAGGCCGCCGATCAACTGGATGCCGAAGACGGCGGCGACAACGCCCTGGCAGCGGCGGTGCTGCGCATCCATGCCGACCGGGCACGCACCGCCAAGCGGGAGGTGCGACTGCTGTCCCGATTCACGGGCGCCAACCCGCACGTGGCCATCGTCGGCGTGCCTTCGCTGCCGTTCGACGTCTCCGACCTGGAGGCTCTTCGCGCGATCGCCGATCAGATCACCGGCGACGTGGAAGCGGCCTGACGGCCCCCCGCGGTTGGTCGATCTATACCGCGCTGCGGTGTTTGCGTTGGGCGGCGAAGAAGTCCGCCCAGGACACCACCTCGGGATGCTGCTTGAGCAGGGCGCGTCGTTGACGCTCGGTCATGCCGCCCCACACGCCGAACTCGACTCGATTGTCGAGGGCGTCCGCACCACATTCGGAGATTACTGGGCAGTGGCGGCAGATAACTGCCGCCTTTCGCTGGGCGGCGCCACGGACGAATAATTCGTCCGGGTCGGCCTGGCGGCAGCGTGCCTGGGAGACCCACGCGATGCGGGCTTCTGCCTCGGCACTTTGAACTACCACTCCATTGACTGGGGAACTCATGACTGTCCTGCGCGCCGCGGGCCGTGATCCTGACACCAGCGATCCCTTCGTCCAGCCGCCCCCTGCGACGGCCCAGTACACGGTGTAAACCGCAAGTGCGATCTACGCCACATTGCGATCGGTAGTGTTACCTGGATCGCACTGTCAGTCAAAGCTAGGTGGTCAGGGGGGTTTTGCGCAACAGTAAGTTCACGAATTTTTGGGACGACCGTGCCGTGATACATCTTCGCGCACTACCAGCGCTTGCGCAGACCTTCCGCACCGGCTAAATAGACCGCTCCGGGGCCCGTGCCGATCAACATAGCTACTCTGTTATCCATGTCAGATCGACCGCAGGCGACGCTGCCACCGGGCCGCCCGCCGACCACGGTCACCGTCATCAAGCTGGCGTGGTGCGTGCTACTGGCCAGCGTCGTCGCCGCGGGGCTGATGTTCCCGCTCGTCGGCGGCTTCGGCCTGGTGTCCAACCGCGCCTCCGACGTCGTTGCCAACGGTTCCTCCCAGCTGGTCGAAGGCGACGTGCCCGCGGTCTCCACGATGGTCGACTCGAAGGGCAACCCGCTCGCGTGGCTGTACACCCAGCGGCGGTTCGAGGTGCCGAGTGATCAGATCGCCAATTCGATGAAGCTGGCGATCGTCTCGATCGAGGACAAGCGGTTTGCCGAGCACAACGGCGTCGACTGGAAGGGCACGCTGACGGGCCTGTCCGGTTACATGTCCGGCGCCGCCGACACCCGCGGTGGTTCCACCATCGAGCAGCAGTACGTCAAGAACTACCAATTGCTGGTGATCGCGCAGACCGATGCCGAGAAGCGCGCGGCGATCGAAACCACCCCGGCCCGCAAGCTTCGCGAGATCCGCATGGCGCTGACCTTGGACAAGACGTTCGCCAAGCCCGAGATACTGACCCGCTACCTGAACCTGGTGTCGTTCGGCAACGGCGCCTTCGGCGTGCAGGACGCCGCTCAGACCTACTTCGGCATCAACGCCTCCGAGCTCAACTGGCAACAGGCGGCACTGTTGGCGGGCATGGTGCAGTCAACCAGCACGCTGAATCCCTATACCAATCCCGAAGGTGCGCTGGCCCGTCGAAATCTGGTGCTGGACACCATGATCGACAACGTCCCTCAGGAGGCGGACGCGCTGCGCGCCGCCAAGGAACAGCCGCTCGGTGTGCTCCCGCAGCCCAACGAACTGCCGCGCGGATGCATCGCCGCGGGCGACCGCGCCTTCTTCTGCGACTACGTGCTCGACTATCTGGCCCGCGCGGGCATCAGCAAGGAGCAGGTCTCCAAGGGCGGCTACCTCATTCGCACCACGCTCGACCCCGACATCCAGAACCAGGTGAAGTCGTCGATCGACGGCATCGCGGCTCCTGACCTCGAAGGCGTCGCGAGCGTGATGAACGTGATCAAGCCGGGCAAGGACTCGCATCCGGTCGTGGCGATGGCCTCCAACCGCACGTACGGCCTGAACACCGACGCCGGCGAGACCATGCAGCCCCAACCGTTCTCTCTGGTCGGCGACGGCGCGGGGTCGATCTTCAAGCTCTTCACCACGTCCGCGGCGCTCGAGATGGGGATGGGCATCAACGCCCAGCTCGACGCCCCGGCCCGGTTCGAGGCGAAGGGGCTGGGCAGCGGTGGGGCCAAGGGCTGTCCGCAGGCCACCTGGTGTGTGCTGAACGACGGCAACTACCGCGGGACGCTGAGCGTCAGCGACGCCCTGGCGACGTCGCCCAATACCGCGTTCGCGAAGCTCATCTCACAGGTAGGCGTGCAGCGCACCGTCGACATGGCCGTCAAGCTGGGCTTGCGTTCCTACGCCCTGCCAGGCACGGCACGTGACTACGACCCGGAGAGCAACGAGAGCCTGGCCGACTTCGTCAAGAGGCAGAACCTGGGGTCGTTCACGCTCGGCCCCATCGAGGTCAACCCGCTCGAGCTGTCCAACGTCGCCGCGACGTTGTCCTCCGGCGGCACGTGGTGCCCGCCCAACCCCATCGACAAGGTCTTCGATCGCAATGGCAAGGAGGTCTCGGTCACCACCGAGACGTGCCAGCAGGTCGTGCCAGAGGGGCTCGCCAACACCCTTGCCAACGCGATGAGCAAGGACGACACCGGCCCAGGCACGTCGGCCGGCGCGGCCGGGGCGGCGGGCTGGACCCTTCCCGTCTCCGGGAAGACCGGAACCACCGAGGCCCATCGCTCGTCGGGCTTCTTCGGGTTCACCAGTGCCTTCGCCGCGGCGAACTACATCTACGACGACTCCTCGGCTCCTTCGGACCTCTGCTCCTTCCCGTTGCGGCAGTGCGGCTCTGGCAACCTGTACGGCGGCAACGAGCCCGCCCGCACGTGGTACACCGCCATGAAGCAGTTCACCCCCGACAACGTGGTGCTGCCGCCGACCGATCCCCGCTTCGTCGACGGAGCACCCGGTTCGAAGGTGCCCAGCATTGGCGGCATGACCCAGGACCTGGCGCGCCAGCGTCTGAAGGACGCCGGCTTCCAGGTCGCCGATCAGGCCACGCCGATCAACAGCGGCTCATCGGCGGGCACCGTCGTCGGCACTT
>NZ_JBOGDD010000842.1:0-15946 GCF_050701675.1 Mycobacterium sp.
GGTCCGGTGGGCGGGAGCGGAGCGACGGGGGACGCTGCACCCACGGCAAACACGGCGACGTCACCGGAAGTTCATCGAGGCGACCTGCGAACACGGCAGGAATTGTCGTGCGATCGGTACAGATCCGTGGTCCACTGTTTTCTGGAGGACGTATGTCGCAGCGAAGGAGGAGCCGCGGGCATCTGACCGCGGCTGGTTCATCTGGGCCGTCAGTGCTTGCTGCGCGCTCGCTTCCCCTCTCCGGAATCGACGCCCGACCACCCATCACCGACGGCAGCGTCTGGGGCCGTCGACGGGTGCTCCTGCTGAACTCCACCTACGAACCCCTTGCCGCGTTGCCCGCCCGGCGTGCCGTCATCATGCTGCTGTGCGGCAAGGCCGACGTCGTGCACGACGACCCGAACGGGCCGGTGATCCACTCCGCGACGCGGGCGATCACGGTGCCGTCGGTGATCCGGCTTCGATCCTTCGTGCGGGTGCCCTACCGGGCGCGGGTTCCCATGACCCGCGCGGCACTGATGCACCGCGACCGGTTCCGCTGCGCGTACTGCGGCGCCAAGGCCGACACCGTCGATCACGTGGTGCCGCGTAGCCGTGGTGGCGAGCATTCCTGGGAGAACTGCGTCGCGGCATGCGCGAACTGCAATCACCGCAAGGCCGACCGGCTGCTCGCCGAGCTGGGTTGGGCGCTGCGTTCGGTACCCGTTCCGCCGAAGGGGCAGCATTGGCGGCTCCTGTCGTCGGTGAAGGAACTCGACCCCGCGTGGGTGCGATACCTGGGTGAGGGAGCGGCTTGAGTGGCCATTGAGATACGGTTTGCGACGTGAGCATCGCACTGACCCATTCGCTCCTCGGCGGGGTTCCGCTGCTGTTGACGTTGGTACTCGCGTTACTGATCTATCGGCGCAGGGGCCCGCACCCGGTGACCTACAAGATGACCGACGAGTGGACGCACGCCCCGATCCTCTGGGCGTCCGAGGAACCGGCCGATCACGGCCATGGTTCGCACCTGACCGTGGGAGGTGGCGCAAGTGGCAAGTGGTGACCATTCGACCGAGCTGGCGACGGTCAGCTCCGAGGCTCTGCCCTACGGCTTCGCGTACACCACCAGCGGGCGCATCTCCGGAGTCACCGAACCCGGTGAGCTGTCGGTGCACTACCCGTTCCCGGTCAAGGACCTCGTCGTTCTGGACGATGCGCTGAAGTACGGCTCGCGCGCGGCCAAGGCACGCTTCGCGGTGTACCTGGGCGACCTCGGTGCGGACACCGCGGCCGCGGCGCGCGAGATCCTGGCCAAGGTGCCCACGCCGGACAACGCGGTGCTATTGGCCGTCTCGCCGAACCAGAAGGCCATCGAGGTGGTTTACGGGTCGGAGGTCAAGGGCCGCGGCATCGAGGAAGCCGCACCATTGGGCGTCTCGGCGGCTGCGGCGTCGTTCCAGGAGGGCAACCTGCTGGACGGGCTCATCAGCGCCGTGCGCGTGCTGAGCGCCGCCGTCTCACCCCGCTGACTCTTTCCCTGCGCTTCCTTTCCCTGCGCTTCCTTTTCCTGCGCGAGCGTGCGTGTCTGCTCGCGACATGCCGCCGAGCATCGGCATTTCACGCACCCTCGGCGGTGACTGCGCCGGGAAACGACGAAGCCGGTGACCTCGTCTGGTCACCGGCTTTGGAAGCTCGTCGGTCAGCTGTTCTCGTCGTGCCGCTGAGCGATCGCCAGCAGCTCTTCACGCACCGTTGAATCGGGAAGTGCGTGGATCCGCGCGTAGAGGCGGCGCCGGTTCATCGTGCGCGTCAGGTCTGACCGCAACTGCGCGAAGGACATCGTTCTCACTCCTTGGTTGTGCTCCGGATCACAGAGCAGGGGTTGCTGTGTGCCCGTCGAAACGAGGATCACCCCTTCGGCGGACTACTCCATGATCCGTGTTAACTCCGTGTAAATCAAACTCTGACGTGTGATTTTGCGCTCACCACGGGCTCAAGAACATGGCCGACCGCCGTCCGCGATCGACGCGGGGCGCACCATGTTGCGGTTCTGATTATTTGCTGTGACCCGCCCGGCGCCTTCCGCGAAATAGTATTCCCTGTCGTTGAGACCGTTCGGTCACGACAGGGAATGCTATTTCGGCGGGCCCAATGTCGGCGGGCCCAATGTCGGCGGGCGGTGGGGTCTAGCTGACGTCGAACGCGCGCGCCCGCAGCGCCCGCTCCACACCCGCCCGGCCCTCGATCACCAGCCGGCGCAACGCGGGCGGCACCTCACCGGCCAGGAATCGGTCGGCAGCCTCGAGGCCCGCCTGGCTGACGTTCGACGAGGGGTACAGCCCGATGACCACCGTCTGGGCGACCTCGCTGGACCGTCGCTCCCACAGCTCGGAGATGGCGTCGAAGTACTTCGCGGTGAACGGCTCGAGCAACGCAGCCTGGCCGGGCTGGACGAATCCGCCGACGATGGCGCGGGTGGTGACGTTGGCGAGGGTGTCGTCCTCGACCACCTGCTGCCACGCAGCTTCCTTCACCGCGGCCTGGGGTCGAGCGGCCGAAGCCGCCGCCGCATTGCGCCGTCCCGCCGCCGTGGGATCGCGCTGTGCCTCGGCGTCGATGAACGGCGTCGCGGTGCCCTCCTGGTCGACGTCGCCGCCGGCCGCGAGTGCGACGACCAGGCGCCACCGCAGATCGGTGTCGATGCTCAGGCCTGCGAGTCCCAGCTCGGCCGGATCGGTGTCCAGAAGCGCCGCCAGCACCGCCGTGTGACGCAACGACAGCGCCGACGTGGACAGCGCGTTGACGTAGGCCAGCTGGTGATCGGAGCCGGGCTCGGCGCCGCGGGCGAGCTCGAGGAGCCGGTCGGCGAATGCCGGCCATCCCTGCGAGCATGCCCAGTCCGGGTCGGCGTAGGCGTTGAGCGCGGTCTGCGCCTGCAGCAACAGACGTTGGGCCACGCCAACTTCCGTCTCGGCGTGCACGCCGTTCTTGACCAGCTCGACGAAGTCGCGGGCCTTCAACTCGGCCTCGCGGGTCATCTCCCATGCCGCCGACCACGCCAGCGTGCGGGGCAGCGACTCGGCGATGTCGGCGACGCGGGTCAGCACCGTCTGCAGTGACTCCGGATCGAGCCGCAGCGAGCAGTACGTCAGGTCGTCGTCGTTGACCAGGATCAGCTTTCCGCGCGGGACGCCCTGCAGTGCAGAGACGTCTGTGCTCGCTCCGTCGACGTCGAGTTCCTCGCGGTGGGTGCGGACCAGCTTGCCGTTGCCGTCGTCGTCGTAGATGCCAACGGCCAGCCGGTGCACGCGGGTCTCGCCGGCGCCAGGCGTGGCGCCGCTCTGATCGATCGCGAAGCGGGTGAAGGCGCCGTCACCGTCGACGTCGAAGTCGGCCCGCAGCGTGTTTAGCCCGGCGGTCTTCAGCCACTGGCGGCCCCACTGTGAGAGGTCGCGGCCCGACGACTTCTCCAGCGCGCCAAGCAGATCGCCGAACGTGGCGTTGGCGAAGGCGTGGTCGCGGAAGTAGTCGCGCAGGCCGGCGAGGAACGCTTCGAGTCCCACGTAGGCGACGAGCTGCTTGAGCACGCTCGCGCCCTTGGCGTAGGTGATCCCGTCGAAGTTCACCTCGACGGCGTGCAGATCGGGGATGTCGGCGGCCACGGGATGCGTGGACGGCAACTGGTCCTGCCGGTACGCCCACGACTTCTCGACGTTGGCGAACGTCGTCCACGCGTGCTTGTATTCCGTTGCCTCACTTTGGCACAACACCGAGGCGAACGTCGCGAAGGACTCGTTGAGCCACAGATCGTCCCACCACTGCATGGTGACCAGATCACCGAACCACATGTGCGCCATCTCGTGCAGCACGGTCTCGGAGCGCCGCTCGTAGCTGTAGCGCGTCACCTTGCTCCGGAAGACGTAGTCCTCCAGGAAGGTCACCGCGCCGGCGTTCTCCATGGCGCCAGCGTTGAACTCGGGGACGAACAGTTGGTCGTACTTGCCGAATGCGTATGGCACGCCAAAGTTCTGGTGGTAGAAGCCGAAGCCCTGCTTCGTCTCGGTGAAGAGCCGTTCGGCGTCCATGTACTCACTCAGAGAGGAGCGGCAGAAGATGCCCAGCGGGATGTCGCCGTGATCGTCGGAGTAGACGTCGTCCCATCGCGCGTAGGGGCCCGCGATGAGGGCCGCCAGGTAGGTGCTCATCCGCGGCGTTGTCTCAAACGTGTGCACCCCGTCCTCGACGCTGACGGTGGCACCGTTGGAGATGACCTGCCAGTGCGGGGGCGCGGTGACCGCGACGTCGAAGGTGGCCTTCAGATCGGGTTGGTCGAAGCACGCGAACATCCGCTTGGCGTCGGCGGTCTCGAACTGCGAGTAGAGGTAGATCTCGTCGTCGACCGGGTCGGTGAAGCGGTGCAGGCCCTCGCCGGTATTGGAATACCGGCAGTCGGCGTCCACGACGACGACGTTGTGCTCGGCCAGGCCGGCCAGGGGCACGCCGGTGGACTCGTCGTAGCCCGAGACGTCGATGTCGACGCCGTTGAGCGTGGCGCTACGAACGGAGTCGGCGGCAATGTCGATGACGGTGTCCGAGCCGGCCAGCGCGTCGAACGTCACGGTCGTCGTCGACCGGAAGGTGTGTTCGCCTGGCGCACCGCTGCCGTCGGTGAGGTCGAGGACGATCCGGTAGTTGTCGATGGTGACGAGCGCCGCGCGCTCGGCCGCCTGGTCGCGAGTGAGGTTGGGAAGTGCCACGTCGGCCAAGCCTAGACGCAGACCGGGAACACAGCCGAGGCGTGCATAGTTGTGCTGAACGGAGCTCTGCCCACTTGCCTGCCGAGAGGATTTGATGATGGCCAAGAAGGATGTCGCCGGTTTCTGGTTCGACCCGCTGTGCCCGTGGTGCTGGATCACGTCACGCTGGATTCTCGAGGTCGAGAAGGTGCGCGACATCGAGGTGAACTTCCACGTCATGAGCCTCGCGGTGCTCAACGAGGGCCGCGATCTCCCCGAGCAGTACCAGGAGATGATGAAGAAGGCGTGGGGTCCCGTCCGCGTCGCGATCGCGGCCGAGCAGGCCAAGGGCAACGAGATCCTCAGCCCCCTGTACACCGCGATGGGCACCAAGATCCACAACCAGGGTTACCGGGAGACCGACCCCGACTTCACCAAGGTCATCGCCGAATCGCTCGAAGAGGTGGGCCTGCCCGCCGAACTGGCCGAGGCGGCCACCAGCGACAAGTTCGACGACGAGCTGCGCAAGAGCCACCACGCGGGGATGGACGCGGTCGGCGACGACGTCGGCACCCCCACCATCCACGTCAACGGCGTCGCGTTCTTCGGCCCGGTGCTGTCGCGGATCCCGCGCGGTGAAGAAGCCGGGAAGCTGTGGGACGCGTCGGTGATCTTCGCGGCGTATCCCCACTTCTTCGAGCTCAAGCGCACGCGTCACGAGTCGCCCGAGTTCGACTGACGGTTCTGACGCTGGTGCCGGGTGCGCTCGCCGGCATCAGCGTCTTCCACACGTTCACCTGGTCTTCGCGAACGGCTAATCGGCCATTCCGGTTGCGGGCCGTCGGCGCAACCACCACGGTGTATCCATGACAGCGACCGAGCCCACCACCGACGGTTCCTACCGCAACAAGATCGTCGCGGTCGAACCCGGTGGCAACGAGTTCATCGCGGAGGAAGACCGGCACGGGAAGCCGAGTCAGCTGTTCTGGACCTGGACGTCGCCGAACCTCGAGTTCGCGACGATCTTCGTCGGGGTGCTCGCCGTGGCCGTGTACGGCATGAGTTTCTGGCAGGCCGTGTCGGGCATCGTCATCGGCACCGGGCTCGGTGCTGCCGCCCACTACCTGTTGTCGGCTCGCGGCCCGCTGCACGGCGTGCCGCAGATGGTGCTTGGCCGGTTGGCGTTCGGGTTCAAGGGCAATGCCGTGCCCGCGGTCCTGATGTCGGTGACGGCCGGAGTGGGCTGGTTCGCGACCAACAGCGTCAGCGGCGCATACGCATTGGCGGCGCTGTTCGGCGTCGGTCCGCTGATCGGCCTGATCATCATCGTGCTGCTGCAGACGGCGTTCGCGTTCTTCGGCCACAACCTCGTCCAAGCATTCGAGCGGTGGTCGTTCCCGGTGCTCGCCGTGACCTTCGCGGTCGCCTCGGTAGCGATCCTCACCAAGTCGCACTTCGACGCACCCGCGCTGGAACCGTTCGTCGGCGACGGCTCCATGGGCGGCTTCCTGCTCACCGTCGGCACCGCGTTCGGCTACGCCGCGGGCTGGACGCCCTACGCTGCGGACTACACCCGCTACCTCCCGTCGACCGTATCCACGGCGCGCACCGGACTGTTCGCCTCCGCCGGGCTGTTCTCGTCCTGCGTGGTGCTGGAGATCGTCGGCGCAGCCTCGGTCACGATCGGGCCCGCGCTGTCGGACAACCCCACCGAGGCCTTCACCGGCCAGCTGGCGTCGCCGATCGCGAAGGCGACACTGCTGGCCATCGCGATCGGGGCGATCGCCGCCAACTCGATCAATATCTACTCCGGCGCAATGGCATTCGTCACGATCGGAGTCAAGCTACCCGCACACATCGCCCGCGCGCTGGTCACGGCGTTCTTCGGGGTCGCGGGTTTCCTGGTGGCCTGGTGGGCACTTCCGGATGCCGCGGCCAGCTACGAGGCGTTCCTGCTCATCATCGCGTACTGGATCGGGCCGTGGCTCGGTGTCGTGTTCGCCGATCAGTACCTGCGGCGTGGCCAGAGGATCGCCGGCTTCCTGTACGACCGGTCCTACGCCAACTGGGGCGGTCTGTCGTCGTTCGCGATCGGCCTCGTCGTGTCGGTACTGTTGTTCTCCAATCAGGAGAAGTTCACCGGCTACATCGCCAGGGGCGTGCCCCAACTGGGCGACATCACCTTCTTCGTCGGCTTCCTTCTGGCGGGCGGCCTGTACCTGCTGGCCTGCAAGTCCAAGATCACGACCGAGCGCGAGGCGGTATGACACCCGATCAGATGCTCGACGTCGCCGTCGACGAGGCCCGAAAGGGTCTGTCGGAGGGCGGGATACCGATCGGTGCCGCGCTGTTCTGCGCCGACGGGGTGTTGCTGGGCAGCGGGCACAACCGCCGGGTGCAGGACGACGACCCGTCGGTGCACGGTGAGACCGACGCGTTCAGGGCAGCGGGCCGCCAACGCGACTACCGCTCGACGATCATGGTCACCACGCTCTCGCCCTGTTGGTACTGCAGCGGCCTGGTGCGCCAGTTCAACATCGGTGCCGTGGTGATCGGCGAGGCTCGGACGTTCAGCGGTGGTCACGACTGGCTGGCCGAGAACGGCGTGGCGATAACGATTCTCGATGACGAGCGGTGCGTGCAGATGATGACGGAGTTCATCGGGGAGCGCCCCGAGGTGTGGAATGAGGATATCGGAGTGTCGGAATGAGTGTCATTGCGAAGGTGGACATCTCGCGCTGGCGCGCCGGGGGAGCGGCTGCCGACGCCGTCGCCACCGAGGTCGACGAGAGTCTGCAGCAGGCGGGGTTCATCCTGGTGACCGGTCACGGTGTCGACCCTGAGCTGGCGGCCGCGGTGCGCAGGGCCAGCCGTGCGTTCTTCGCCAAGCCCGACGCCGTCAAGCAGCGCTACTCGGTGCTGGTCGGTGGGCACGGTTGGATCGGGCCGGGCGCCGAGGCCAACGGCTATGCCGAGGGCACCGAGACGCCCCCGGACCTCAAGGAGAGCTACAGCCTGGGCGCCGAGACGGCGACGGGCGATCCCGGGGTCGACCGAATCTGGTTCGCCCCCAACGTCTGGCCCGCCGAGGTGCCCGAACTGCACGCGCTGGTGTCGCAGTACACCGCCGCCGTGCGTCGCCTGTCGGATGACCTGCTCGCGCTCTTCGCACACGCGCTCGGGCTGCCCGCCAATCCGTGGGCCGAGCTCGCGAGCCGTCCCACCTGGACGATGAACATCAACCACTACCCGCCCGTCAGCGTGGTCGGTGAACCGGAGCCCGGCCAGTTCCGCATCGGCCCGCACACCGACTTCGGTACCGTCACGGTCCTCGATCGTGAGCCGGGAGCCGGTGGGCTGCAGGTCTATTCGGACGCCGAGGGTTGGGCGGACGCCCCGTACGACCCGGCCGCGTTGACGGTCAACATCGGCGATCTGCTGGAGTACTGGAGTGGAAGGCGTTGGCCGTCCGGCCGGCATCGGGTGTTGCCGCCGCAGCCCGAGGCGCCCGAGGAGGACCTGGTGTCGTTGATCTATTTCTACGAGGCCGACCACGATGCGCTCGTCACACCACTGGAGCCCCCGATCGGAAGGGTGTCCGGCCTGGAACCAGTGACGTCGTCGTCCTTCATCAAGGAACGCCTCGACGCCATCTCCGTTGGCTAGCGGCCTCTACCCCTGGACCGTGGGTCTGATCGAGAGCTCGCCGATCTCGACCTCCCAGGGCTGCTCGACGACGAACTCGACTGCCCTCGCGACCGCGTCCGGGTCGAGCGCGAACGCTTCCATCCCGCGGCCGATCTCGGCGCGGATGGCCGGGTCGGTGATGGTGTCGCCGAACTCGGTGCGCACAAACCCCGGCGAGATCGCCGTGGTCTTCAGCGTCCCGTCGGTGGACTCCTGGCGCAGCCCCTCCAGGACGGTGCGGACCGCGTTCTTGGTGGCAGCGTAGACCGCCATGGTCGGGACGATCTTGAGCCCGGCGGTCGAGACGATGGTGACGAAGTGGCCGCGCCCCTGCTCCTCGAAGACGGGGAGGGCGGCGTCGATGCCGTGCAGGACGCCGCGCAGATTGACGTCGATCATCGCGTCCCAGTCCGCACGCCGACGAGCGGCCATCGGTGAAATCGGGCCGATCCCCGCGTTGCTGACCAGCACGTCCAGCCGGCCGTACCTGGACACGGCGGTAGCGACGAGCCGTTGCAGGTCCTCGGCGCGGGTGACGTCCACTTCTGCAGTGCAGGCGCGACCTCCGGCGGCGCGGAGGTCTGCGGCCAGCGCCTCGAGGCGGTCCACGCGACGGGCCCCGAGCACCACGGCGGCCCCGCGGCTCGCGAGCCGCCGTGCCGTTGCGGCGCCGATCCCACTGCTGGCGCCGGTTATCGCTACCACCTTGTCGTCGAGCGAAACCATCGTTAGCCTCCTGAAGCAATACGGACAAACTGTCCACTTCATCAAAGCGGACAATTTGTCCGTTTACAAGTGGCGCGGTCAGGTCCGTGGTCGAGGAGTGGGGGAGGCGGGATGTCGGAGCGCACCGATGCGGCGCGGAGCCGGGCCGTGATCATCGAGGCCGCACGCCACCTCATCACCGAGCCGGGAGAGCTCAAGCTCAGCGCGGTCGCGAGGCAGGCCGGAGTGGGGCAAGGCACGCTCTATCGTCACTTCGCCACCCGTGACGAGCTGGTCCGCGCGCTCTATGACCGGGAGATCGACGAGCTCGTCGCCCTTGCCTATGCACTGCTCGACGAGCATTCACCCGATGAGGCACTCAAGCGGTGGTTCACCCAACTGGCGGCCTACGCGCGGGTGAAGTTCGGAGTGATCGCCGCCGTCGAGGCCTCGGTGTGGCGCGATATCGGGGCGCAGACGCTTGGCAAGCTCGGCGACGCGCTCACCGCCCTCCTCGCGGCTGGTCGCGAGAGCGGCGTGCTGCGCGGCGACGTCGACTCGCGTGACGTGATCCTGCTGTCATGGTTCCTCGCCCACGTCGAGGAACACGAGTGGGCCGAGCGGACCCCGCGCCTGCTCGCCGTACTGCTCGACGGCCTGACGGCCCGCTAGAACGCCGGCGTCGCCACGTCAGTGGCGTTCGTCGAGGAACGCCTCGACGCCGAAACCGTTGGCCAGCGGGTCCGTCGCGGGGTCGTAGACGGCGTCGAGCCGGCCCAGCGCGTCCGGATTCAACACGATGTCTCCCGCGCCGAGGTTCTCCTCGAGGTGACCGATCGAACGGGTGCCAGCGATCAGCAACGTGTAGGACGTGTGGGCCAGCAGCCAGGCGAGTCCGATCTGCGACGGAGTGGCGCCTAGTTCGTCGGCGATGCCGAGCACCACCGGATCGGCGGCGACCTTCGGGAAGCCGGGGAACGACGACCCCAGCGGGAAGTAGGGCACCCACGCAATGTTCTCCGCCACACAGAGATTCAGCAGGGCTTCCTGTGACCGGTTGAGCAGGCTGTAGGCGTTCTGCACGCAGACGATGCCCGCAGGGAGTGCTCGGCGAACGATCTCGAGCGGCACGCTGCTGATGCCGATCGCGCCGATCTTGCCTTCCTCGCGTAGGGCGATCATCTCGGCCAGTTGATCGTCGAGGTCGACGATCTGGTCGCCGTCGGCCTGCAGTCCCGGGCCGAGGTCGAGACGTCGCAGGTTCACCACGGGGATCCGGTCGAGTCCGAGGTGCTCGAGATCGGCTTCGACGGCGGCCCGCAGTTCGGCCGGCTTCTGCGCAGGGGCGAGCGGAATGCGGCCTCCGCTGACGCTGCGCGCTCCGACCTTGCTGACGATGACGAGGTCGTCCCGGTAGGGCGCCAATGCGGCCCGGATGCGACGGTTCACCTCGCCGTCGGAGTAGAACGATGCGGTGTCGACGTGGTTGACGCCGAGCTCGACGGCGCGGCGCAGGAGGGCCACCGCGTCCTCGGTCGGCGTCGTCTCGGGACCCAGCTGCATGGCACCGTAGCCGACGCGGGCGACCTCGAACTCTCCGATCCGGGCCCGACCCCCTGGGTGTGGTGTTTCCGTCATGGCGCTCCTTGATGGGATACTCGACAAAGACGGAGGAACCTCCGCTTAGTCCGAAGATAACAGAACCGGAGGTGCCTCCGCTATGGCGCGAGTTCGGGCCGATGCGCACCGCAACCGGGAGCGTCTGCTGGCCGCGGCGACAGCCGCGTTCACCGCCGCAGACGGCACCGCCGTGTCGCTCGAGGCCATCGCGCGCGAGGCGGGCGTCGGCATCGGCACCCTGTACCGGCACTTCGCCACCCGTGACGCACTCATCGAGGCGGTCTACTGCACCGAGCTCGCCGAGGTGGCGGCATCGGCGGGCGAACTGTTGGAACGCCACGCGCCGCTCGTCGCGCTGCGCCGCTGGATGGACCGCTACGCGGCGTTCGTCGCGGCGAAGCGCGGGATGGCCGAGTCGCTGCGGGCGATGTTCGCCGCAGGCACCGTCAAGCCCAGCGACACCAGGGACAGCGTGCTCGGCGCCGTCGAAACCCTGCTGAACGCAGGCAGTTCGGATGGCAGCCTGCGGTCCGACGTCCGCGCCGAGGACGTCGTCACCAGCCTCATCGGGATCTTCCTGGCCAGCCACTCCGCCGCGCAGGCGCACCGGATGCTCGACCTTCTTCTCGACGGTCTGGTGGCAACGCGGTGAGGCCCTGGCAGAGAAAGTAGTGTGACCGCCATGCGCGTCTACCTCGGCTCTGACCACGCCGGATACGAACTCAAGCAGGCCATCGTCGAGCACCTCGAGTCGGGCGGCCACGAGCCGATCGACTGCGGTGCGTTCACCTACGACGCGGAGGACGACTACCCGGCCTTCTGCATCGCCACCGCGGAGAGGACGGTGGCCGATCCGGACAGCCTCGGCATCGTCATCGGCGGCTCCGGCAACGGCGAACAGATCGCCGCCAACAAGGCGCCCGGCGCCCGCTGTGCGCTGGCCTGGAGCGTGGAGACCGCGTCGTTGGCCCGCCAGCACAACAACGCACAACTGATCGGCATCGGTGCACGGATGCACACCGTCGCCGACGCGCTCACCTTCGTCGACGCGTTCCTCACCACCGCGTGGTCCGAGGCGCCGCGCCATCAGCGCCGCATCGACATCCTCGCCGAGTACGAGACGACTCACGCCGCACCGCCGGTGCCGGGCGCCTGAGGGATGCCAGAAGGGCACACCCTCCACCGGTTGGCCAGACTGCACCAGAAGCGGTTCGCCACCGCGCCGGTCATCGTGTCCAGCCCCCAGGGGCGCTTCGAAGAGGCCGCCTCCGCGGTCAGCGGCCGGGTGCTGCGCAGGGCCGAAGCCTATGGCAAGCACCTGTTCCACCACTACGTCGGCGGACGGGTCGTCCACGTGCACCTCGGGCTGTACGGCACGTTCACCGAGCGTGCCGTGCCCATGCCCGAGCCCGTCGGTCAGGTACGGATGCGGATGGTTGGGGCCGAATACGGCACCGACCTGCGCGGGCCGACCGCCTGCGAGGTGATTCACCAGGGCGAGGTCGACGAGATCCTCGCAAGACTGGGGCCGGACCCGCTGCGTCGGGCTCCCGACCCGTCGCGCGCGTGGGCGCGAATCGCCAAGTCCCGCAGGCCGATCGGTGCGCTGTTGATGGATCAGGCCGTCATCGCCGGCGTGGGCAACGTGTACCGCAACGAGCTGCTCTACCGTCACCTCATCGACCCGCACCGACCGGGCACCCACGTGAGCGACGCAGAGTTCGACGCCGCCTGGACCGACCTGGTGGCCCTGATGAAGGTCGGCGTGAGCCACGGCAAGATCGTCACCGTCAGGCGGGTGGACGACAAGGGTCCGCCGTCGTATCGGCCGGGCCGTCCACGTACCTACGTGTACCGCCGCGCGGGGGAGCCGTGTCGGGTGTGTGGCACGGCGATCCGGACCGAGGCGATGGAGGCGCGCAACCTGTTCTGGTGTCCCACCTGCCAGGTGTAGCCCGCGCGGCGGCGAACGGCGTTTGACGGGACAATTGGCGGGTGGAACTCATCCTGGTCGTCGTCGGGGCCATCGTCGTCACCGCCATCGCGCATCGACGCGGGCTCGAACCCGCCCTGATCATCGTCGTCGTCGGTATCGCGGCATCGTTCGTGCCTGGCTTCGAAGCACCAGAACTGGATTCGCACATCCTGCTGACGGTGGTGTTGCCGCCGCTGCTCTACTCCGCCGCGCTGGACTTCTCGTTCCCGACCTTCCTGCGCAACATCCGACCGATCCTCGGCCTCGGCGTCGGGCTCGTCGTCGTCACCGCGTTCGCCGTTGCCGCGGTGTCCTCGTGGCTGGTGGTCGTGCCGCTGACGTTCGGCACGGCGCTCGTCCTCGGCGCGATCGTGGCCCCGCCCGATGCGGTGACGGCCGTCGCGGTGGGCCGCAAGCTGGGCCTGCCGAAGAAGGTGATGGCCATCCTCACCGGTGAGAGCCTCATCAACGACGCCGCCGCGCTGACGCTGTTCTCGATCGCGGTCGCGCAGGTCGCGGGCAGCCACACGTTCATCGAGAATCCGTTTCTGCTGTTCAGTTACAGCGCCGTGCTCGGGCCGATCGTCGGTGCCGCGCTGGGATTCGTGACGCTGTGGATTCGCAAGCGACTGGCCAATGCCGGCCTGGAGACGGTGCAGGGGCTGGTGGTGCCCTTCGCGGCGTTCATCGCTGCCGAGGAACTGCACGCGTCGGGTGTGTTGGCCGTCGTCGTTGCGGGGTTCGTCGTCGGCAACGGCGCTCTCGGCGCGGGTTATCAGACCCGGTTGCAGGAGCGCTACGTATGGAACTCGGTGGACGTGCTGCTCGAGGCGTTCGTGTTCGCCTACATCGGTCTGCACCTTCGATTCGTGTTGGAGGATCTCCGGGAGGCTCACGAGTCACTGGCCGAGGTCGCCATCGCCGCGCTGATCGTATTGGTCATCGTCATGCTGATCCGGCCACTGTCGGTGTTGGTGATGTTCGGTCGCAGCAAGCTCTCGAGCCACGTCGAGAACAGGCTGAGCGTCCCGGCTCCCGAGCGCGGGGGCCGGGGCGCGCTGGGCACCCGTCGGCGCGGTAAACCGCCGGGCAAGCGGCGCGCGCTCGTCGACCGCCGGTCGCTGACGTGGCAGGAGAACGTCGTCGTGTCGTGGACCGGAATGCGCGGCGTGGTCACCCTCGCCGCGGCTGCCGCCATCCCCGTGACGACGGCGGCGGGCGAGCCGTTTCCCGAGCGCGCGACCATTCAGGCGATCGCGTTCGTCGTCAGTGTCGGCACGTTGTTGATCCAGGGTGCGACGCTGCCGCTGTTGATCAGTCGCCTGCACCTGTCGGAGGACGAGGGTGCCTTCGAACGTGAGGAGACGCTCAAGGCCGAACGGGTGGTGCACGAGGCCGCAGACGCGGTGCTGGCCGAGTTCAGGTCGAATCCACCGGAAGGGCTGGATCCGCGAGTTCTGCTCGAGATCCGCAACACCATTGCCCGCCAGTCGCAGGACGCCGACGAGATGCCCGACCCCGCGACGCGCACCCAGCGGGCTGAGGTGTTTGCGACGCTCTACCTCGACGTGCTGAAGGCGCAACGATCCGCGCTGATCGCCGAGCGCGACGACGGCCGCATCGAGGATGAGGCTGCGCGGGCCATGCTGGAGCGCCTCGACCTTCAGGAGGCCGGGGTGTCGGCGCGGCTGGAGAGCCGGCTCTAAACACCCTCGACGAACAGCAGGCGCCGCGTCAGCGCCCGGTCGCGGAGGGCGAGCGCTTCCGCATATGCCGCGGAGGCGTACCACCGTCTAGCGGTGTCCATGTCCGGGAACTCGACGATGACCAGTCGCCGGCGGGGCAGGATCTCGTCCTCGACGGCGTCGGGGACGGCACCCCGGACCAGATAGCGGCCGCCATGCTCCTCGATGGACGCCGCGGCCAGTGTCCGGTAGCGGTCCGCGAACGATTCGTCGAGGATCTCGACTTCGGAGACGACGTACGCAGCCATGACTTAAGGCTAGAAGCCGCCGAAGTCGCCGCCACCGAAATCGCCACCGCCACCGAAATCGCCACCGCCGCCGAAATCGCCACCGCCGCCGAAATCCCAGCCGCCGCCGCCGTCGCTACCCCCGTCACCCCAGCCGCCGTCCTGCCCCATCTGGTCGCCGGCGCCGTCGAGCTGGCCCTGGTCGAGGCCGTCCTGGAAGCCGTCGCCGTAGCCGTTCTCGAACCCTTGCGCGTCGTAGCCGACCCCGCCCATGCCGGAGAACAGCGTGCTGAACAGCAGCACCGAGCCGACACCCCAGGCACCAGCCACCAGGGCGGGCTTCCACCACGGCTCGGAGTACCAGCCTGCGGGTACGGGCCTGCCTGCGACGCGACCGCCGGGGTAGTAGTTCGGGGTGCGTTGCGACGGGGTGGGCGAGGCCTCGATGTCGCGGCCCTCGTACTGCACGCGGCGGTCCTCCGTCACGGTGCCTGCGGCATTCTGTCCGGAGAGCGACTCGAGCTCGGGACCGGGATCCATCCCCATCGCCGCCCGCGCCGCGCGTACGTAGTAGAGCCCTTCCATGGCGCTCTCCTTGGCGAGCAGCGCCTGTCGGGCGGTGGTGGCCTGGTCGATCTGCGACCCGGCGGCGTTGAAGCGCTCGGAGGCGTCGGCCAGCGCCTGCTTGGACGCGTCGTCGGTGCCGGTCAGGTTGATCACCTGCCCACCGAGCCGGTCGATGGTGCGCCTCGCGTCAGCCTTCGCGTCGTCGAGGGAGGCGGCAGTGCGCTTGCCGGAAGCCTTCGACGTGGCGTAGACGGCGAGCCCGATGGCTGCGACGAGGATGACGATGAGTACGAGCAGGGCGCCGGTCATGGCGTCCAGCGTACCTACAGGAATAGGCATCGAATCGGTCCGCGAATCGGCCGATCTCAGTCGGCGACGGGTGCCGCGGCCCGGGTCGTCGACGATTCTCCGGATGCGGTCCGGGCAGTCACCTTCCAGACTGTAGCGATGCCCGACGCCGAACTGTGCTGGACGCCCGCCACCGAGCTCGCCGACGCCGTGCGGGGAGGTTCCATCACGCCCACGGAGATCGCGACCGTGTTCGCCGACCGGATCGAAGCCGTCAATCCCCAGCTCAACGCCTATATCCATTTCGACCGCGACCAGGTCATCGACGATGCCGCGACGCTGCAGCAGGAACGGGCCGAGGGCAGGATTCGAGGGCCGCTGCACGGTGTTCCGTTCTCGATCAAGGGCCTGACC
>NZ_JBOGDD010000843.1:0-3851 GCF_050701675.1 Mycobacterium sp.
CCTACAGCTCGACCTACGACCGGGTGACGTTGGAGGCGGGTCAGGACATCGCGAAGGTGAGCGGCACTCCGGTAGTCGCATCTCAGAATTTCGTGACCGAATTGACGACACCTCACTTTCCGTGGACGCCATTCACCATCGTCCTCGTCCTTGGCGTCGCACTGGCCGCCGTCGGGACCCGCATCCTGCAGGTCCGCGCGAGAAACGCGCGCGTCTCGGAAACGCCTGCGGCGGCGGAGAACTGACCCGCAGAACACCTTTTCGATATTCAAAGATCACCTTTGGATAACTTCGATTCAATTACAAAGATGTAATTTCCGGCTGGCATTTCCTTAGCCCTTCATGTGACGTACGGTGCAGAAGGTGTCTGCTGTTGCAGTTGTGGTTCTCGTGACTCCTGTGGCGAAGACACCGACGGACGTGCCACCACGTTCGCGTGAGCCTGAGGAGACTTGAATCGAATGAGACGCACCCTTCGCGCCTCGGTTGCGGGTTCGCTCGCATGCGGTGTTCTCGTCGCATCGGTCTACGGCCACGGAGCCGGGCTCGCGGCCGCGGAACCGGAGAGCCCTCAGGGAATCGCGGGCCTCGTCGCCTCCGTCGCGAACGCCGACCAGAAGCTGCAGGAGCTCGGTGCGAACATCCAGGCGCAGCAGGAGAGCGTCAACAAGTCGATCGTCGACGTGCAGACCGCCCGCGACAATGCCGCGACGGCCCAGCGCGACGTCGACGCGAGCCAAGGTGCGCTGAAGGACGCCAACGCCGCCATCGCATCCGCGCAGCAGCGCTTCGACACGTTCGCGGCGTCGAGCTACATGAACGGCCCCTCCGCGGCCTACGTGAACGCCACCGACCCGGCGGACATCCTCGACACCACGGCCGTCGCGCAGACGTTGAACGTCAGTACTTCTCAGGCGATCGCCGATCTACAGCGTGCGCGCACCGGACAGGTCAACAGGGAATCCGCGGCCCGCCTTGCCAAGCAGAAGGCCGACCAGGCGGTCACCGACGCTCAGACCAGCCAGGACGCGGCAGTCGCGTCGTTGACACAGGCGCAGCAGACGTTCAAGGACCAGCAGAGCGAGCTCGACCGACTCACCGCCGAGCGGTCGGCGGCGCAGGCCAAGCTCGCCGCAGCGCGTCAGTGGTCGGCACCCGCGCAGCCCGCTGCCGCACATGCCGCGCAGGCCGCGGGTCCGGCCGCTGCGGCAGTCCCATCGACCAACTGGGACCGCGACCCCTCCGCGGCCGCACCGGGCAACTCGAAGTGGGACGGCGGGTGGGACCCCACGTTGCCCGCCATCCCCAGCGCGTTCGTCAGCGGTGACCCGATCGCCATCATCAACCAGTTACTCGGATACGCCTCCACGTCGTCGCAACTCACCAGCCAGATGGGGCACAGCTTCCTGCAGAAGCTCGGGCTGGTCCCCACCGAGAGCGGCTACACCAACGGCGCGATACCGCGCGTCTACGGCAGACAGGCCTCCGAATACGTGATCCAGCGCGCGGGCACTCAGATGGGGGTGCCGTACTCGTGGGGCGGCGGCACCGCGGCCGGGCCGAGCAGGGGCATCGACTCCGGGGCAGGCACGACCGGTTTCGACTGCTCGGGGCTCATTCTCTACGCCTTCGCCGGGGTGGGCATCAAGCTGCCGCACTACTCGGGTTCGCAGTACAACATGGGCCGCAAGATCCCGGCGTCGCAGATGCGCCGTGGCGACGTCATCTTCTACGGGCCCGGCGGCGCCCAGCACGTGACGCTCTACCTCGGCAACGGACAGATGTTGGAAGCGCCGTACACCGGTTCGGACGTCCACATCTCGCCCGTCCGGACGAGCGGCATGACGCCGTACGTCATTCGCTACATCGAATACTGATGGTGGTTGTCTTGCCTCTGAAGTTCCTCCGCGGCCTCGTCCTGGCGCTCGCCACGTCGTTGTGCGCGGTCATGCTGGCGTTCGGTGCCGCGCCCGCCTCCGCCGATCCCGACGACGGTGGCTGGGATCCGACGCTGCCGAAGGTCGCCAGCTCCGGGGCACCCGGCGACCCGGTCGCCGTCGCCAACGCGTCATTCCAGGCGAGCGCGATCGCACTGCAGACCACCCAGAGCCTCGGCCACCAGTTCCTGGCCGGCCTCGGTCTCGTCAGCGATCCCGTCGGAGCAGCTGGCGGACGGGTCCGTGGCCCGCAGGCGATCGAGTACGTGATCAAGCGAGGAGGATCCCAGATGGGCGTGCCGTACTCGTGGGGTGGCGGTTCACTCACCGGCCCGAGCGAGGGCGTGGACTACGACACGGGCAAGATCGGCTACGACTGTTCGGGATTCACCCGGTACGCCTTCGCTGGCGTCGGTGTGCAGATCCCGAAGTACTCCGGTGACCAATACAACGCAGGACGGCCGATCGCGCCGTCGCAAGCCAAGCGTGGCGATCTGATCTTCTACGGCCCCGGCGGCAGCCAGCACGTGACCATCTTTCTGGGCGGTGGCCGAATGCTGGAGGCCTCCGGCAGCGCGGGCAAAGTGACGGTGAGCCCGGTGCGCACCGCGGGCATGTCGCCACACCTGGTCAGGTTCATCGAGTCCTGATCGAGACCATCTCCGGGCAGGGCACGTCGACGGATTCCGAACTGCCTGGAATAGTTGATGCGGAAGCGTCTGCCGAGTGGCTCTGGCGCCACCGAGATGAACCCAAGATCAGCGGTCTGAGAACGCCGGACCAGAACATGTGGGAGGAAACTGAATGACGTCACCGAGTGGGCCGCCGCAGGGCGCCGGAGGCTTCTCCGGCCAGGCCCCGGCGCAGGGCTTTTCCCCCGCCGGCCCCCCGCAGGCACCGTCCACCAACGGCGGCTTGCAAAACGAGGTGCACACCCTGGAACGGGCGATCTTCGAGGTCAAGCGGATCATCGTCGGCCAGGACCTCCTCGTCGAGCGCATGCTGGTCGGCCTGCTCGCCAAGGGACACGTCCTGCTCGAAGGCGTCCCCGGCGTGGCCAAGACCCTCGCGGTGGAGACGTTCGCCAAGGTCGTCGGCGGTACGTTCGCGCGCATTCAGTTCACGCCCGACCTGGTGCCCACCGACATCGTCGGTACCCGCATCTACCGGGTGGGCAAGGAGGAGTTCGACATCGAACTCGGGCCGGTCATGGTCAACTTCCTGCTCGCCGACGAGATCAACCGCGCGCCTGCCAAGGTGCAGTCCGCCCTGCTCGAGGTGATGGCCGAGCGCAAGATCTCACTCGGTGGCAAGACCTTCCCGCTGCCCAGTCCGTTCCTCGTCATGGCGACACAGAACCCGATCGAGCAGGAGGGCGTGTACTCGCTCCCCGAAGCCCAGCGCGACCGCTTCCTGTTCAAGCTCAACGTCGACTACCCGACGCCAGAGGAAGAGCGCGAGATCATCTACCGGATGGGTGTCACACCGCCGACGCCCAAGCAGATCCTCAACACGGGTGACCTGCTCAGGCTGCAGGACATCGCGGCGGGCATCTTCGTCCACCACGCGCTGGTCGACTACGTCGTGCGCATCGTCACGTCCACCCGCACGCCAGAGAAGTTCGGCATGCCCGACGCCAAGGCATGGATCGCGTACGGCGCCTCACCGCGCGCTTCGCTCGGCATCATCGCCGCATCGCGGGCGCTGGCGCTGGTGCGCGGGCGCGACTACGTGATCCCGCAGGACGTCGTCGAGGTCATCCCCGACGTGCTCCGGCACCGCCTGGTGCTGACGTACGACGCGCTCGCCGACGAGGTGTCGGCCGAGACCGTCATCAACCGCATCATGCAGACCGTGGCGCTGCCGCAGGTGAATGCGATTCCGCAGCAAGGTCATTCAGTCGCCCCCGCAATG
>NZ_JBOGDD010000844.1:0-2931 GCF_050701675.1 Mycobacterium sp.
GTGTACGAACTGGCTCAGAAGTGTGCGGAGAAGGACGTCGCACTGCTCGATTGTGGTGTCACACAGGCGGTGCCGCACGGGCTCGTCGCCATTCTCGGCGGCGAAGCGGCCACGGTGGCCGACGCGATGCCGGTCTTGTCGGACTTCGCCAAGGACGTGGTGCACTGCGGCCCGTTGGGCGCAGGCATGGCGACCAAGATCGCCCGCAACATCATCACCTACGGCACCTGGCGAGCCGTCCACGAGGCGGCCACGCTGGTCGAATCCGCCGGTGTCGACCCCCGGAAGCTGATCACCGTCGTCGACGATGCCGATCCCAACGGCACCACGCTGTTCTCCTGGTTGCGCAACCAACTGGGCGGAGAAGAAGAGATCCGCACAATGGTGCCTCAGGTCCTCCGGCTGATGGACAAGGATCTGGCCGCCGCCCAAGAACTGGCCGCACGAAGCGACATCCCCGTTCCCCTGGTCGACGCCGCCCGCGCGAACGGGGTCGAAACCCTTGCCATCACAGAGAAAGACCCCTCATGAGTGAAACAACCGAACTCGGCCTGAAGACCATGGACGCGGTCTACGGGCCAGGCTTCTCGAAGAGCATGCCCGAAGTCTCGAACCCCATGCTGGAAGACACGATCGATCACCTCTTCGGCGAAATCTGGAGTCGGCCCGGCCTTTCGATTCGCGACCGCCGGTTGCTGGTCATCGGGGCCACCGCCGCGCTGGGTCGCGCCGACCTCATCGAAGTCCAAGCACGAGGTGCGCTGCAGAACGACGAGCTGTCCGCCGGCGAACTCCGCGAGGCGGTCCTGCAACTGCACTACTACGTCGGCTGGGGCAACGGCACCCACGTCAACAACGGCGTCGAAGCCGCCATCACCGACCACCAAGCCCACACCAACTCAGATGCGAAGGAGCACAACCAATGACCACTGACGTTCGCGAAATGCCCATCGAACGGGAACGCCTTCTGGACCCGCCGTTGGCCTACCACCAGTTGCAAGACGAGCAACCCATCACTCGTATCCGGTTCCCCAGCGGCCGCATTGGCTGGCTGGTGACCCGCTTCGAGGAAGGCAGTGAGGTCTTCTCCGACCCACGTCTGAGCTCGCAGCGGCCACGCCACGACGTAGCAGAAGAGGACGACGTCGACCCCAACGCCAACGATTCCGCCGAGGCACTGCCCCCGACGTTCAACTCCATGGACGCTCCAGACCACGGCGCGTACCGGCGCCTACTGTCGGGCAAGTTCACCCCCAAGTCGGTGCAGGCCAATCTGCAGCCGTACATCGACACCATCGTCACCGAACATCTGGACGCCATCGAGGCCCAGGGTGCCGGCGGCGAACCGGTCGACATCATCAATCAACTCGCGCTGCCGATTCCAAGCCTGGTGATCTGCGAATTGCTCGGCGTGCCCTACGGGGACCGGGATCAGTTCCACCACGCCACCGAGGTGATGATGGACACCAGCAAGCGTCGCGCCGAGCGTGACACCGGTGCGCACTGGCTGGTGGAATACATCACCGAACTGGTCACAGAGAAGCGCGCCGACCCCGGGTCTGAGGGGCTGCTCGCCGAGCTGATCCGCAAGAGCGCGGAGGACGGGTCGATCCTGTCCGACGAGGACCTCATCGGGATCGGCGTACTGCTGCTGTTCGCAGGACACGACACCACCATGGCCATGATCGGCCTTTCGGCGCTGACCCTGCTGACCCACCCCCTCCAGCGGCAGGACCTCGTTGAGCACCCCGAGAAGATCGGGGCAGCCGTCGAGGAGCTGTTGCGTTACCTGACCATCGTTCAGTTCGGCCTAGGCCGCACCGCCAAGGAGGACCTCGAGATCGCCGGCCAGGCGATCGCCAAGGGTGATCTGGTGGTGGTGGCGATGCCTGCGGCCAACCGCGACCCGCGGGTGTTCGACAACCCCGACGAGCCGGACTTCGACCGGAAGATGACCCGGCATCTGGCCTTCGGTTACGGCGTGCACCAGTGCCTCGGCCAGAACATCGCCAGGGCCGAGTTGAAGACGATTCTTCCGCAACTGTTTGCGCGCTTCCCCGGCCTGAAGTTGGCCACCCCGTTGGACGAAGTCGAGATGGACACCTACGGGACCAACTACGGCGTCAAGAAGATGCTCGTGACCTGGTGACGAACGCCGTTGCGGTGCGGCCCGCCCACCCTAAGGTGGTGGGCGTGGCCGACCGTACCAAGGAGCAGCCCGCACGTCGCCGAAGCCGCCGGGGCCATGGCGACCAGCTGCGCGAAGAGGTGCTCGCCGCAGTGAACCGGCTGCTCGACGACTGGGGCAGCGACGAGAAGCTGACGATGCGCGCGGTAGCCCACGAAGTCGGCGTCACTCCGGCGAGCATTTATCTCCACTTTGCCGACAAGACCGAGCTGGTGTGGGCGGCGTTGGCCGACAAGTACCGCCAACTGGCCGACCAGATGGGAGCTGCGGACGAGGCCGCCGCCGCGGAAGGACCCCGCGAGCGGCTGCGGGCCCAGGTGCACGCGTACTGCCGCTTCGCGATGGACAACCCTGGCCACTATCGGCTCATGTACGAGATCCGCCAGCCCACCGTGGAGCGCGAGCGGATGGGCCTGCACCCGGCGCGGCTGGTGTCAGCCAGGTTGCGCCGTGCCCTGGCCGCCTGCGCCGACGCGGGTCATCCCTTGTCACTGCCGCTGTATCAGGCAACGCATACCTTGTGGACGGGCCTGCACGGCCTCGTCTCGGTGCAGCACAGCCTGGCCATCGACGGCTCCCCCGACCAACTCGCCGGCATGGCCGACGGCCTCGTCGACGTCCTGGTCAGCGCTCAGCACCGAAGTGGACGTGCCTATCCACCCGAGACCGACGTCGACCGCTACATCGCGGCCACGGTCATCGAGATCGACGACGAGTCCTAGCCCGGGTGGCCTCCCCCTAAC
>NZ_JBOGDD010000845.1:0-8133 GCF_050701675.1 Mycobacterium sp.
GTCGCACACCGGGGCGACCAATGCGCCGTGGCCCGCTGACGGGCCGAGTACTGCGGCGACGGTTGGGACGTGGCCCGAGCACTTGGCTTGCGCAAGAAGATCGGTGGGGGTGCGGCCGTAATGCTCACCGGAGGGGCGAAAACCCGCTCCCTCCAACAACATCACCAGTGGAATCCGGTCCCGCAGTGCGAGCTCGGCAATGCGGTAGCGCTTGGCATTGCCGCCTGGGCCGATGCTGCCGGCCAACGTGGTGAAGTCCTCTGCGCCGACCATGATGGGTGTGCCGTTGAGCAGTCCTGAGCCGACGACGATGCCGTCGGCGGCAGTCTCGCCCCCGACCAGGGTGCCGAGTTCCCGGAAGGAGCCCTTGTCCAGCAGTCGGTTCAGCCGCGCCCGCGCATCGAGCTTGCCCTTGCCGTGGTGCTTGGCAAGTCGTTCAGCGCCACCCATGCCCAAGGTGCGGAGACGACGTCGCTCGAGGTCGCCGAGGGTGTCTTCCCAATCCTGGGCCTTCGTCATGCGTTCCATCCTCACAGGTGGGTACCGGTGTCGTGCGGTTATGCGCGTTGACCATACTGAATTGCTTACTGTAGCGTCGACGTCTGTGCTGAGAGAGGTCGGGGGCCTCAAGATCGACCGGGGCATTCCCAGTGAGCTGGTCCGTGTTCCGGCGGTGGTCGGGGCGCTCGAGCGACGGGGCTACGACGGGTGCTGGACGGGCGAGATCAACCACGATCCGTTCCTTCCGGTGATGCTGGCGGCCGAGCACACCTCACGGCTTGAGGTAGGGACCAGCATCGCCGTTGCCTTCGCGCGGAACCCGATGACCGTCGCCAACGTGGGCTGGGACCTGCAGTCCTACTCGGGCGGGCGCTTCAACCTGGGGCTCGGCACCCAGGTGCGGGCACACGTCGAGAGGCGCTTCGGTATGCCGTGGAGCCATCCCGTCCGCCGCATGCGGGAGTTCATCCATGCGCTGCAAGCGATCTGGACGGCGTGGCGAGACGGCACCAGATTGGCGTTCGACGGTGAGTTCTACCGGCACACGTTGATGACGCCGATGTTCACGCCGGAACCGATGGCGCACGGATCTCCGAGGATCTACGTCGCCGCCGTCGGTGCGGCGATGACCGAGATGTGCGGCGAGGTCGCCGACGGGCTGTTGGCCCACGCGTTTACGACGAAGCGTTACGCCGACGAGGTGACGACGCCTGCGCTGTTGCGAGGCCTGCGGCGAGCGGGTCGGGACCGCAACGGGTTTCAGGTGTCCTGCCCGGTGTTCGTCGTGACGGGGGAGACCGACGAGGCGATGGAGACGGCGGCCGCCGCGTTCCGCAAGCAGATCGCGTTCTACGGCTCGACGCCCGCCTACGCCAAGGTTCTCGAGCTGCACGGGTGGGGCGATCTGCACATCGAGCTGCACCGGTTGTCGAGGGATGGTCGGTGGGACGCCATGGGCGAACTCATCGACGACGACGTGTTGCGGGCGTTCGCCGTCGCGGCCCCGCTCGCCGAAGTGGCCGATGCGCTGGTGGCGCGCTGCGACGGCGTGATCGACAGGGTGCTGCCCGCCTTCCCGGCCGGTCTGTCGGAAGACGCCATAGACGCCGTGCTCGACGACGTTCGCGATCGGAGTGGTGATGGACAAGATCAGGGGTAGAACCGTCGTCGTCACCGGCGGGGCGAGGGGTATCGGCTACGCCACCGCGCGGGCGCTGCTGGCCCGCGGCGCGCGGGTGGTGATCGGTGACCGGGACGTCGCGCGTCTGGACGCGGCCGTCGCCGCACTGTCGGAGCACGGCGTGGTCTCGGGGCATCCGCTCGACGTGACGGATGCGGAATCGTTCGCCACGTTTCTGGACAAGGCCCGCAGTGACGGGGACGGGCACGTCGACGTGCTGGTCAACAATGCCGGTGTCATGCCGATCGGTGCGTTCCTCGAGCAGTCCGAGACGTCGATCCGGTCCTCGATCGAGGTCAACTTCTACGGCGTGCTGACCGGATGCCGGCTGGTGTTGCCGGAGATGATCAAACGGCGTCGAGGGCATATCGTGAACGTCGCGTCCCTGGCCGGAATGGTCGCCGTGCCGGGCCAAGTGGTCTACGCCGGAACGAAGTTCGCCGTCGTCGGGCTATCGACCGCACTGGCCGATGAATTCGCACCGCACGGCGTCGAGGTGAGCGTGGTGATGCCGCCATTCACCAACACCGAGTTGATCAGTGGCACCAAGGGCGGCCCCGCCGGCAAGCCGGTGGAACCAGAGGACATCGCCGCGGCCATCGTGAAGACGCTCGACAAACCGAAGACGCATGTCTCGGTACCGGGCGGGCTGCGCTTCATTCTCGCCATCACGAACATGCTCGGTCCTCGCGGCAGGCGATGGCTGAACCGGCGCACCGGCACCGACCGCGTATTCCTCGACTTCGATCCGAACGCGCGGCGATCCTACGAAGACCGCGCACAGCACGCAACGGGTCTGGCGCCCACTGGCGAAGGGAAAGAGTCTTGAGCACTCACATCATGGACGAGGCCGCGAAGGTATTGGCCGACCCGCTTGCCTACACCGATGAGGCCGGCTTGCACCGGGCCTTGACGCATCTGCGGGCGCACGCGCCGGTGTCCTGGGTCGACGTTCCGAACTACCGACCGTTCTGGGCCGTCACCAAGCACGCCGACATCATGGCGATCGAGCGCGCCAACACGCTGTTCACCAACTCGCCGCGGCCGGTCCTCATGACCGCGGAGTCGGACGAGCTCCAGGCCGGCGTCGGCATCAGCACTCTGATCCACATGGACGACCCGCAGCACCGTGTGGTGCGGGCGATCGGCGGTGATTGGTTCCGGCCGAAGGCG
The DNA here is from genome assembly GCF_050701675.1 of Mycobacterium sp. GTDB lineage: Bacteria > Actinomycetota > Actinomycetes > Mycobacteriales > Mycobacteriaceae > Mycobacterium. The sequence goes on from NZ_JBOGDD010000845.1 coordinate 2,855, forward strand.
ATGCGCGCCATGAAGATTCGCGTGGACGAACTCGCAACCCGATATGTCGACCACATGGCTGCGGTCGGGCCCGAGTGCGACTTCGTGCAGGAAGTCGCGGTGAACTTCCCCCTGTTCGTCATCATGTCGCTGCTCGGCGTACCGGAGTCGGACTTTCCGCGAATGCTGCAATACACGCAGGAACTCTTCGGCAACGACGACGCGGAATTCGGCGGCGGCGGTTCCAAGGAGGACCAGTTGGCGGTGCTGCTCGACATGTTCGGGTACTTCACTGCGCTGACCGCATCACGGCGGGAACGGCCGACCGAGGATCTGGCATCCGCGATCGCGAATGCGCGCATCGACGGCGAGCCGCTGTCGGATGTCGACACGGTGTCGTACTACGTCATCGTCGCCACCGCCGGGCACGACACCACCAGTGCCACCATTTCGGGCGGCCTTCAGGCGCTGATCGAGAATCCCGAACAGCTGCAACGCCTTCGGGATGATCCGGACCTGATGGGGTTGGCCACCGAGGAGATGATCCGCTGGGTCACACCGGTGAAGGAGTTCATGCGAACAGCGGCCGAGAACACCACGGTTCGTGGCGTGCCGATCGCCGCGGGGGAGTCGGTGCTGCTCTCGTACCCGTCGGGCAACCGCGACGAGGAGGTGTTCACCGACCCGTTCCGCTTCGACATCGGCCGCGACCCCAACAAGCACGTCGCCTTCGGGTACGGCGTGCACTTCTGCCTCGGCGCCGCCCTGGCTCGCATGGAGGTGAACAGCTTCTTCTCGGCGTTGGTGCCGAGACTACGGTCGATCGAATTGGCAGGCGATCCCGAGAACACGGCCACCATCTTCGTGGGCGGGCTCAAGCACCTGCCGATTCGTTATGCGTTGAGCTAGCTCCCCACCGCGCGAGCGTGCGCGAAGTGCCACATCCCACGGCGTGTCGCCGGGCAGACACGCACGTTCGCGGCAGGGGCGGCTAGCAGCAGCGGCTCTGCGGGTTGCGCTCGGTTGCCGCGTGGCGCATCCGCCAGTACTCCCGCTCGGAGCAGACGGGTTCGCCGGGATGGGTGCGTGCCCGGTGAACCAGGTAGCGCTGGTAGTGGTTGTCGCCCATCAATGAGCTGAAGTACCAACTGATCTGGCGTGCGGTTTCGGTAGCGCGTCCCACTGTTGTTGCACCTCCTTCTCGGCTGCGGTCGGAATCAGGCCCGACGGGGCGAAGATCCGTGACGGCACCGGCTCGTCCGCGCTGAGCGGGCGTGCGCCGCCGCGGATCGCCTTGAGCGCGACCATGACCCCCGCTGCGAAGACGATCAAGACCAGGACGGCGAATACGACCGAAAGCGTGCCCTGGATGAACGTGTTGCGGATGACGGCGTCGAGCTGGCCCGCGTTCTTGGCCGCGCCGAACGCCGTCTTGCCCGCATCCTTGGCATCGCTGTACTGGAAGTGCTGGGTCCAGTAGCCGACCTTCGGGTCACCGGAGAAGATCTTCTGCCAGGACGCCGTCATCGTCACGACCAGGTCCCACATCAGCGGAACACCCGGAATCCATGCCCATTTCAGCAATCCACGCTTGATGATCACGACCGTGACGACCGTCAACGCGATGGCCGCCAGCAGCTGATTGGCGATGCCGAAGAGCGGGAAGAGCGTGTTGATCCCACCGAGCGGATCGGTGACGCCCATCAGCAGGATGCTGCCCCACGCGGCCACCACGATGACGCTGCAGGACCACGCGCCGATGCGCCAACTCGGATTGCGCAGCTTCTTCAGCGGGCCACCGAGATTGGACAACCCGTCGGACAGCATGAACCTCGCAACCCGAGTGCCCGCGTCGACGGTGGTGAGGATGAACAGCGCCTCGAACATGATCGCGAAGTGATACCAGAACGCCTTGAGGCCTTCGCCGCCGAAGACCTGGTGCAATACCTCGGACATGCCGAACGCCAACGTCGGCGCCCCACCCGTGCGCGAGACGATGGAACTCTCACCGACGCTTTCCGCCGCGGCGGTGATCTGCTCGCCGGTGGCCGGCGACCCCGACAGCCCGAGCCCGTTGACGTAGTCGGCCGCCGTCTGTGCGGTGGTGCCCGTTGAGGCGGCAGGCGCGTTGATGGCGAAGTACAGGTGCTGGTTGAGGATTGCCGCGGTGATGAGCGCCATGATCGCGACGAACGACTCGGTCAGCATGCCGCCGTAGCCGATCAGCCTCATCTGGCTTTCCTTCTCCAGCAACTTGGGCGTGGTGCCCGAAGAGATGAGCGCGTGGAAGCCGGACAGCGCGCCGCAGGCGATGGTGATGAACAGGAATGGGAAGAGGGCGCCTGCGAAGACCGGTCCGGTGCCGCTGGAGGCGAACGTCGAGATCGCAGGCGCCTCCATGATCGGGCGCGCGACCAGGATGCCGATGGCCAGCAGAATGATGGTACCGACCTTCATGAACGTCGACAGATAGTCGCGCGGGGCCAGCAGGAGCCACACCGGCAGCACCGAGGCGGCGAGGCCGTACACGATGATGCACCATGACAGCGCGACCGGCGAGAGCGTGAACCAGTCGACGCCCCAGGCTGTTTCGGCTACCCAGCCGCCGGATACCACGGCAAGGAGCAGTAGCACGACGCCGATCAGCGACACCTCGGAGATCCGGCCAGGACGCAGGAACCGCAGATACAGCCCCATGAAGATGGCGATGGGGATGGTCATGGCGATGGAGAAGACGCCCCAGGGGCTCTCGGCGAGCGCGTTGACGACGACGAGCGCGAGCACGGCCAGCAGGATGACCATGATGACGAGCACGCCGACGATCGCGGCGATACCGCCGACCGTGCCCAGTTCGTCGCGCGCCATCTGGCCGAGCGAGCGGCCGCGCCGGCGAACTGAGATGGACAGCACCAGGTAGTCCTGGACGCAGCCGGCGACCACCGCGCCGACGATGATCCAGATGGTGCCGGGCAGATAGCCCATCTGCATGGCCAGGACCGGGCCCACCAGCGGGCCCGCGCCTGCGATCGCCGCGAAGTGGTGGCCGAACAGCACCCGACGGTCCGTCGGCATGTAGTCGGTGCCGTTCTCGAACACTTCGGCGGGTGTTGCGTGGTCGTCGCGCGGGTTGACGATCTTCATCTCGATCAGTCGGGCGTAGAAGCGGAACCCGATGACGTAGGTGCAGATGGCGGCGATGACGAACCAGACCGCGCTCACTGTCTCACCGCGGAAGAAGGCGATCACCGCCCAAGCGATCGCCCCGAGCAGGGCGATGACGGCGAAGACGATCTTGTGCTTCGTCGTGATCGGTGACCGGTCGATGATCGCCACCGGTGGCAGGTCGGCGTCGGTCCGGACGTAGGTGAGGTCGCCGTCGGTCTCCTCGACGGAGCCCGATGCGGTTGGGGTAGCCATGGTCTGATCCTTTCATCGCGTGCGAGGCGATTTGTCGGAACGCTCCTCTTTCGGTCGGTTCGACGTGCGGTGAGGATCATGCGGGACCGCGGTCTGCACGGAAATGCAGTTGCGTACGAGCGGGCGGCGATCGATCCTGGTGTCGATGGGCACGTCGATGGGCGATGAGGAATTCAAGGCAAACCTGCACGGCTACCTCCAGGCCGGCCGCGACGCGATGTCATGGAAGTTGGAGGGGCTGACCGAGTACGACGTGCGTCGACCACTCACACCGACCGGAACCAACCTCCTTGGTCTGGTCAAGCACCTCGTCGGCTGCGAGTTGGGTTACTTCGGTGCGGTGTTCGGGCGACCGGTCGATGAGCCGCCGCCTTGGCTGGTCGACCAGACCGAGCCGAATGCGGACATGTGGGCTACGGCCGACGAGTCACGCGATGACATCGTCGGATGGTATCGCCGCGCATGCTCGCATTCGGATGCGACGATCCGTTCCTCGGCGCTCGATTCCACCGGACTGGTCGAGCACTGGCCGCCGGAACGCCGAGTCGTGACGTTGCATCAGATCCTGGTGCACATGACCGCCGAAACGCACCGGCATGCAGGGCACGCCGACGTCGTCAGAGAATTGATCGACCGCTCCGTCGGATCGCGGCGCGACCGCGACAACATGGCTCCTGGTGATCAGGCATGGTGGGCGCAGTACCGGCTTGGCGTGGAACGTGCCGCACGAGAAGCCGACCGACGGTAGCCATCAGCGTTCGTAGAGGGTCCGCACGGTCTCGACGGTGTCGGCCTCGGCTGGGCCCTTGTCGTCGCGGTAGCGCAGCACGCGCGCAAAGCGCAGCGCCATCCCGCCGGGATAGCGAGTGGAGGTCTGCACACCGTCGATGGCGATCTCGACCACCTGCTCGGGCCGCAGTTTGACGACGTAGCCGTCCGTCGGCCCGTCCGCGAGCTCGAGGAAGCGATTGGTCTGCCAGTCGAGCATTGCGTCGGTCATGCCCTTGAATGTCTTGCCCAGCATGACGAATCCACCCGTCTCCGGGTCGCGTGCGCCGAGGTGGATGTTGGACAGCTTGCCCGTGCGCCTGCCCGACCCCCACTCCACGGCGAGCACGACGAGGTCGAGGGTGTGCACGGGTTTGACCTTCAACCACCCGGCGCCGCGGCGGCCCGCCTCGTACGACGCCGTCGGCGACTTCGCCATCACGCCCTCGTGTCCGGCGTCCAGCGTGGCCGCGAGGAACGACGCGGCGGCCTCCCGGTCCGACGTGGTCACCCGGTCCACCCGCTGCGCGGCGGGCACGATCGCGTCGAGAGTCGAGAGGCGTTCGGTGGCGGGCAGGTCGAGGAGGTCGACGCCGTCGAGATGCAACAGGTCGAAGAAGAACACCGACAGTGGTTGGGCGGCGCGGGCGGCTTCGACGTCGGCGCTCCTGTCTCTCCCGCCTCGGCCACCGCCGCGGCCGAACCGCGATGCCGTCACCTGAAACCGATGTGGCCGCCCGTCGGGCCCCAGTGCGATGGCCTCGGCGTCGGCGATGATCGCGGTGACCGGCAGCGCGAGCACTGCGTCGACCACCTCGGGGAGCCGGGCGGTGACGTCGTCGAGACTGCGGGTGTACAGCGACACGGTGTCACCCGACCGGTGGATCTGAACCCGCGCTCCGTCGAGCTTGGCCTCGAAGATGGCCGTCCCGCCGAGCTTTTCGAGTGCGTCCGCGACACCCGTCGCGGTTTGCGCGAGCATGGGGCCGACCGGTCGGCCGACGTGGAGCGTGAACTCCGCGAGCGCGGCGCGGCCGTCGGTCAACGCCGCCGCCGCGACGGCAGGCAGGTCACCACCCAGCATCGCGGCGCGCCGCACGTCGGCCGCTGGGACG
>NZ_JBOGDD010000846.1:0-3681 GCF_050701675.1 Mycobacterium sp.
CTCGCGCGGAGAGGGGGACGCAGGGAAGGGGACGCAGGGGAAGGGGACGCGCGGAAAGGGGGACGCGGGTCAGTTCTTGGCGATCAGCCCGTCGACGATCTTGTTGAAGTCGGCGGTCCCGAAGGACACGTACTCGGCGAGGTTGGCGTAGTCCAGCGACGCCATCACCGAGCGCTCCAGCTGAATGTTCATCAGCCGCTTGGTGGCCTCGACCGCCTGCTGCGGCAACTCCATGATCTTCTTCGCACACGTGAGCGCCTCGGCCAGCGGGTCGGCGACGACGTGGTTGGCCAGACCGAGCTCGACCGCGCGCTGCGCCTTGATCCGAACCCCCGTCAACGCGAATTCCTTGGCGTGCAACAGGCTGATTTGCGACGGCCAGACCAGCGGCCCGCCGTCAGCGGCCACCAAACCGATCTGGACGTGCGGGTCGGCGAAGTGCGCGGTCTCGGCGATGTAGACGATGTCGGACAACGCGGCCAGGCTGCAGCCCAGCCCGACGGCGGGACCGTTGACCGCGGCGATCACCGGGATGCGGCATCGCACCATGCCGATGACGAGTTCGCGGCCGTGCTTGATCGTCTTCTGGCGCAGCGCTTCGTCGTGGCGCAGCTCGTCGAGGTAGTTGAAGTCACCGCCGGCCGAGAACGCCCGGCCAGCACCGGTGATCACCGCCGCTCGCGCATCGGCATCCTCGTTGAGCGCATCCCATATCTTGGCAAGCCCGACGTGCAACGCGTCGTTGACCGCGTTCAGCGCATCGGGGCGGTTCAGCGTGATGATCCGCAGGCCACCCTCGGCGCGGACGTCGATTTCCTCTGGCATGCCGTACATTTCAGTTCCCCAATCCGAGAATTCGCTGAGCGATGATGTTCTTCTGAATCTGCGAAGTACCGCCCATCACGCTCTGCGCGCGGCTGTACATGTAGGCGCCGAACAGCTCGGAATCAGTGGTGCCTACGGTGGCCAGCGCGGCGTGCCCGACCGACTGCTCGACCCACGTCATCAACAGTTTGTCCAGCGATCCCTGTGGCCCGTGCGTAACACCGTCCAACTGCTCGGACAACCGCCGCCGCACGTGCAGCCGCAGCATCTCCGTCTGCACCCACGCCCAGGACAGCTCCTCGGGAGCCTTACCGTCGACCCGGGAGTCCAACTGGCGCACCAGCTTTCCGTACCGCGCCGAGAAGCCAAGGGTCGACGGTTCGCGTTCGTGGCTGACGACGGTCATCGCGAGCTTCCAGCCATCGCCCGGCGCGCCGACCATGTTCTCGGCGGACACCCGCGCTCCGTCGAACTCGACCTGGCCGAACTCCTTGGTGACTCCGCTGATCATCTTCAGCGGACGCTGGACGATACCGGGTTGGTGCATCGGCACGATGAACGCCGAGATGCCCTTGTGCTTGGGCACGTCCTTCTCGGTGCGGGCCAACACCAGGCACCAGTCGGCGACGTCGGAGTAGCTGGTCCAGATCTTGTGACCACCGATGACGAACTCGTCGCCTTCGCGGGTCGCGGTCGTCGTCAGTGCGGCCAGATCCGACCCCGCTCCCGGCTCGCTGAAACCCTGGCACCAGCGCTCGGTGCCGTTGATCATCCCCGGCAGGAAGCGTTGCCGCAGTGCCTCATCGCCGTGGTGGCTCAGACCGACGACGAGGTACCCGAGGCTGGGCCGCGCCGGGGCGCCCGCCTTCGCGATCTCCTCGTCGACGATGACGTCGAAGACCGGTGGGAGGTCCTGGCCGCCGTACGCCTTCGGCCACGACGTGCCGAAGAAGCCGGCCTCGTACAGCGCGACGTGCCACTCCCCCGCCTTGGCCCAGTACTCGTCACCGGAGGTGGGGAACTTGCCCTTCTGTTCGGTCAGCCAGCCGCGCAACCCCTCCCGGAATGCGGCTTCGGACGGCGAGTCACGAAAGTCCAATGGTCAACTCCTCCAACTTGACCGGCCACATCTCCGTGGCAGCCAGTACCCGACGTAGATAGACGTGCGCGAGGCATTCCCAGGTGTTGCCGATCCCGCCGTGTACCTGGATCGACGTCTCACAGACGGTGAGCGCCGAACGTGCACAGTAGATCTTCGCCACTCGGCAGGCTTCGATGGCCTCGGCGACGGGCAGTTCGTCGACGGCCCAGGCGGCATGACGCAGCAGGCTCACGCACCCTTCGATCAGGGCCAGGCTCTCCGCGAGCAGGTGCCCGACAGCCTGATACGAGCCGATCGTCGACCCGTACTGCGCGCGCACCTTGGCGTACTCGGTGGCCAGCGTCAGCGTGCCGCGGGCCGCACCGACCAGGTCCGCCGTGGTCGCCGTGAGCGCGAGCGCGTACCAGCGGCCGGCCTCCTCGGGGGTCAACTCGGCGAGCTCGGGTGGCGATTCGACTGCTCCGGCAAGGCTTCCCGTCAGATCGACGGAGTCCCGCTCCGACGTCGTCGCAGGTACCGCGCGGCCGACACGGCGAGCCAGGTCGTCGGCGAGCACGGGGCCGAGGAACGGCACGTCCACCAGCCCACGCGCGAACTCCTCGACGACGACGGCGACCTCGACGCCCGACGCCTCGTCGGAGCGCAGCGATCGCCATCCGGTCGAGAGAACCGTCTTCTCGAGGCGTGCGACCCGGCCGTCGTCGTCGAGGTCGGCGACCGATCCGGGCCCGAGGTCGTCGGCCAGCTTGGCGGCGGCATCGCGCAGTTGTCGTTGTTCGGAGGTCAGACGGACGTCCACAGTCTCTCCTTGAGCACTCGGCGTAGCACCTTTCCAGATGGGAGACGGGGGATCTCGGTTACGAAGGCCACTCGGCTCGGACGTTTGTAGGAGGCGAGGCGGTCAGCGACCAGCCGGATCAACTCGTCGGCCTCGACCGCGCCGCAGCGTGCGACCGCGGCGACGATCGCCTCGCCGTGCGCCTGGTCGGGCACCCCGAACACCGCACAGTCGGCGACCGCGGGGTGCCCGTGCAGCACCGCCTCGATCTCCGCGGGTGCCACCTGGAACCCACGGACCTTGATCATTTCCCTTGAGCGGTCGGTGATTCGGAGCCAGCCCTCGACGTCGAGGTAGCCGACGTCGCCGCTGCGGTACCAGCCATCGCTGAAGGCCGCGGCGGTGGCGTCGTCGGGTAGGTAGCCGGACATCGCCGACGCCGATCTCACCTGGATCTCACCGACTTCTCCCGGCAAAACCGGCTCTGCCGTGTCCAGCGAAACCACCCGAATCTCCACTCCCTCCACGGCGCGCCCGACGGTGTCCAGTCGCGCGCCGTCGAGCGAGTTGCACGAGATGACCGGTAACTCGCTGGCGCCGTATGCGGTAACCCACGACACCCCCGTCCGCCTCGTCACCTCGTCGGCGACGCTCTTCGTCACGGGAGTGGCGCACCACATGACGTAGCGCAGGGACGACAGGTCGAAGGACTCCAGCTCCGGGTGGGCGGCCAGCGCCAGGGCGATCGGCGCCACCGCCATCTCAACGGTGACGCGGTCGGATTCGATGTGGCGCAACATGGTGTCGACGTCGAAGCGAGGGTGCAGCCGGATCCACGCGCCCGCGTCGAGCGCCGTCGCGATGTTGAGAAGGCCGAGGATGTGCGATGGCGGCGTCATGATCTGCATGCGGTCACTCGATGACAGACCGAGCGCCGCTCGCCAGTGCGCGACGGCCACGGCGAACGCACCGAACG
>NZ_JBOGDD010000847.1:0-9286 GCF_050701675.1 Mycobacterium sp.
GCATCCCTGGGTCTGCTCGCCGGCGCCGCGATCGCATGGTGGGCCGGCAGTCGCGGGAAGCGATGGGCAGGCATGCCCATCTCCTACGGCAGCGGACTGTGGCCATGGATCCTCGGCTCAGCCTCGCTGAGCCTGATCCTGTCCAACCTGATCTTCGGCTGGCGGCTCAGCGAGGGCTGGCAGCCGACGTTCGTGCCGTTCGTCTGCGTCGCCACGGCCGTCGTCCTCGTCTACGGCGCAGGATGGTCGGTGTTCTTCACCGGCGCCATCTTGGGCGCTTTGACCACCACGCCGGTGGCCATGCTGATCATCGACCACCTCACCGCGCGACTGGACCTTCCTCCCGTCGTCGCCAACACTGCCGCCATGTCGATCGGCACGGCCATCAGCTTCATCCTGTGCCGGTATCTACCCTGGATGCAGGTGCCCGAACCGGTCGACGCACCGATCGCCGTTGCCGCGCCCACCACTATCGTCGGACCAGTCAGCACCGCCAAGGATGCTTTGTGGACCATCCGACGCATCGTCGCCGACTTCACCGAAACCCAGTTCTACGCGAACGAACTCGCCAGCATCGGTGTGATCGTCGGCGTCGTCGCCGCCTTCTTGTTCAACCCCCTCTATCCCGCCTACGGCTCCGGCCTGCTACCGCACATTCTGTTCGCGCAAGCGCTGACCTCCGCCATCGGAGTGGTCGTCTGGCGACAGCTGTACCGGGGCGGCGGCTGGGCGCCCACCTACATATCGGTGGTCTCCGTCGCTCCTGCCACGGTGCTTGCTTACAACGGCAGCACCGTGTCCATCGTCGTCGGCGCTGTTGCGGGAGCGTTGATCTGCCCCGTGATCGCACGACCGATCTCAGCGCGACTGCCCAAGGACTTCCATCCATTCATCGGCAACACCACGTCGATGGCAGTGACGACAGCGTTCGTCATCACCGCAGTCCGATTCCTACCCGGAAGCTAAGCCAAGTAGCGCCCAAACCCCTTGCGTTAGTGGCGCGGCGCCAGGCGAGTCTCTCTCGACACACCCGCGCTGCCGGTGCGGCCCGAAGTGGGCGAGGCGCTCACCCCGGACGGCGAGTTAACCGCTGCGGCGCAGCAGAACGGCCTCGTCGAAGGGCAGCAGCGCGAACACGGGCCTGGCAAGGCCCCTCACGTGGCCCGCCGCCTCGGCCCTGGTGACGATTCTCGGGTCGGTCACGTCGATCGTCTTGCCGTGGCGGCGCATCTGCGCCCCGCCCGCGGCGGTGAGGTTCTTCAGCCAGTCGCGGTCGGGTCCGTAGGTGAGCAGAACCGCAACACCGTCGTCGGTCGTGAACACGTTGAGCGGGGTGCGGTACGGCTTACCCGACTTGCGTCCGACGTGTTCGAGGATGCCCATCGCGGGCACCCAGCCCGCCCACAGTCGCTGCAGGGGATTGGTCACGTGCCGATTGAACCGGGCCACCCACTGCGGTATCTGCACGAAGACCATCAAACTCTTGCCCCTCGGCTGATCTCAAGCCCCATGCCGTCACGAACACATGGGCATAGTTACCCAAACTAACGTGTTGACGTAAATGGGCCTCGTCGCGACGGAAGGACAGTATGAGCGTCACCGGGATGAGTACGAACGACGAATACGAGCTGAGCGCGCATCCGTTGTTGCCCGTCGCGGATCCCTTCTATCGCCCGCCCGAAGATCTGAAGCGCCTGACACCGGGCGAGGTTGTCCGCACCAGGAAGGTTGAGCTGGCTCTCTTCGGCCGGGCCAGGGAGTCACTGCCGGCATGGCAGCTGACCTACCGGTCCACCGACTTGCGGGGTCGGCCCAGCATCTCGGCGACCACCGTGGTCCTGCCCGCAGGCGCCGTTGGCGACAAGCCGCGGCCGCTGCTGTCGTTTCAGAGCGCTATCGACGCGGTGACCTCGCGGTGCTTCCCCTCCTACGCGCTTCGCCTCGGTGCGCACGCCACCGGCTCGATCGCACAGTTCGAGTTCCTCGTACTGCGCAGGGCGCTCGCGCGGGGGTGGGCGGTGTCGATTCCCGATCACGAAGGGATGGCAGGCGCGTGGGGCGCCCCGCGGGAACCCGGATACCGGACGCTCGACGGCATTCGGGCCGCCTTGACGTTCGATCCCCTCGGACTGGAGGCGGACAACCAGGTCGCGCTGTGGGGATACTCCGGTGGCGGGATGGCAACCTCGTGGGCCGCGGAGATGGCGCCGACATACGCGCCTGAACTCAATGTCGTTGGGGCCGTTCTCGGATCCCCCGTCGGCGACATGGCCTCAGCGCTGCTGCGGCTCAACGGCGGTTTCCACGCCGGGCTTCCCCTGATGGCAATAGCGGGACTGCGCAGGGTGTACCCGGGCCTGGACCGCGTCATCCGAGAGCACGCCACTGCAGACGGTGAGCGTCTGCTGCGTTCGATCGAGGAACAGACGACGGCGATCGCCGTCGCTCACTTCAACCACCACGACCTCGATCGTCATCTCGACATACCCCTGGCGGACGTCTTGGCTCTGCCGGAAGTCGTTGAGGTGCTGGCAGACATCCAATTGGGCATGAACATCCCGACGATGCCTCTTCTCGTCCTGCAGGCCGTACACGACGAGATCATCAACGTCGAAGACGTCGACGGACAGGTCGAGCGCTACCGGCAAGGCGGCGCGCAGGTGACGTATGTGCGAGATCGCCTCAGCGAGCACTATGCCCTGCTGCCGCTGTCCACGCCGCTGACACTGGCCTGGCTCACCCAACGCTTCAAGGGCAGGCCCATGCGGCCACGGACGCTGACCTCGATGGCCGGGTATCGACACGGATGGCTCTCATTGAGACACGCACGTTGACGAAGACAGCAGAGAACCTCGCTCCGCCGGCTTTTCAGCCCTCGGGGTGGAACGCGCCGACGTAGGAGCCTGGATGGGTTGCCCTGTCCTGTCGCAGCACTGGTGTGTTGGGCGGCCACGACAAGGCGATGACGGCGGTGTCGTCCGGTGCGATGGTGAGCAACTGCGTCGGTAGCCACGATCCGGCGGAATCGGGCGGGGTGGTGAGGACCGTCAGATCGGCGACCACACTCTTGCCTGGGTCGACGACGAGGCTTTCGGCGGGTCGAATCGTGCTGCGCCCCAACTGGAATTCGCTGCCCTGGCCGGGAAGGTCCGGTCCGGTGAGGGTCGCACCGGGATATCCTTCGGTGACACATGGAGAGTCGCTGATGTTGGCGTAGCGGAGCGTGAACGTCTCCTGCCCTCCCACCGAGGGCTCCCCAGGAGAGTCGAGCGACGGCTTCGACGTGCGCGACGTGCAGGCGGCGATTCCCTGGGCGGAAGTCGTTGCAGTCGACTGGGTCTCGCTCGTTGGGGGTGGCACGGTCTGGGTCGCAACCACCGAGTCGCCGGTGGGCGGCGCAGGGCTCTCGGGCGCGGTCGAGTTCGACGAGCACGCGGTGAGCAGCGCGACGGCCGTCGTGATCGAGAGCGCGGACGAGATGGCGGCGACGCCGCGTCGGGGTGCGCTGCTGTTGGTCTTCATGGTCGGCCACCGTACCGATGTCGTTCGACGTTCCCGCCCGGCGAGGGCGGTGTCTGGACTAGAACAGACCCGAATACGCGTTCAGCGCAGGCTGGCCTCCGAGATGGGCGTAGAGGACGTTCGACTCCTTCGGGATCGTGCCATCCCCGACGAGGTCGATCAGCGCGGCCATCGACTTGCCTTCGTACACCGGGTCGATGATCATCGCCTCGAGCCGACCGGAGAGTTTGATCGCGTCGAGTGTCGATTGCACCGGAATCCCGTACAGGTCCCCGGCCCACCCTTCGAGGACCGTGATCTCGTCGTCGCGTAGGTCGCGGCAGAGGCCGATCAACTCGGCGGTGTTTCGCGCGATCCGCTCGACCTGTGCACGCGTCTTGTCGATCGTCGCCGACGCGTCGATACCCAGCACGCGCCGCGGTCGATCCTGCCCGGCGAAGCCGGCGATCATGCCTGCGTGCGTCGAGCCGGTGACCGTGCAGACGACGATCGTGTCGAAGAACACGCCGAGCTGGGCCTCCTGCTCCTGCACCTCATACGCCCAGTTCGCGAAGCCCAGTCCGCCGAGCGGATGCTCGGAGGCGCCCGCCGGAATCGGGTAGGGCGTGCCGCCGGCCTGGCGCACCTCCTCCAGCGCGGCCTCCCAAGAGGATCGAATGCCGATGTCGAAGCCCGCAGGGTCGAGTCGCACGTCGGCGCCCATGATGCGGGACAGCAGGATGTTTCCGACCTTGTCGTTCACCGGGTCGGGCCAGTCGACCCACTTCTCCTGCACCAACAGGGCCTTGAGCCCCAGCTTCGCTGCCACGGCGGCGACCTGGCGGGTGTGGTTGCTCTGATAGCCGCCGATCGAGACCAAGGTGTCGGCACCCTTCGCCAGGGCGTCGGGGACGAGGTATTCGAGCTTGCGGGTCTTGTTGCCGCCGAAGGCCAGGCCCGAATTGCAGTCCTCCCGCTTGGCCCAGATCCGCGCCCCACCCAGATGCGCAGTCAGCCGTTCCAGCGGGTGGACCGGGCTGGGCCCGAACGTCAGGGGGTAGCGGTCGAAATCCTGGATGGACATGCGTTCCCTTTCGCGGAGAGGCAACCGTCGTCAATGGCGATACGCAATATATCGCAATCGGGAGTGAACGCCGAATGTCGTGATCCGGCCAGCTCAGGAGCGCCTAGAGGACCCGAGGTCGACTTGACACGCACCACACAGTCGGGCGCACCATATTGCATGCCGGTGCCACGGAAGATGGTCGCGCCCAAACGCCAGCTGCTTCGCGACGACGCGTTCGCCGCGATCAGGGCCGCGATCGTGGACGGGACGCTCGAACCGGAGGAGCGGCTGGTCGACGTCGAACTCTCGGCGTGGCTCGGGGTGAGCAGGACGCCGATCCGCGAGGCGCTGGCCCGTCTCGAATCGGCAGGTCTGGTCCGGACCCGGCCGGGGCAGTACACCATCGTCAGCCCCCTGGACGTGCGGAGCTGCAAGGACGCGCAGGCGGTCACGGCGGCGATGCACGAGCTTGCGGTTCGTGACGCCGTCGCCGCGATGGGGCCAGAACACATCACGGCCATGCGCACCGCCAACGGGCGCTTCGCCGCCGCTCTCGGCACCGAGGACGTGGCGGGTGCCATCGCGGCCGACGACGAATTCCACGCCGTGGCCGTCGATCTGTGTGCCAACGCGGCCATCCGCGCGGTACTCGACCAGTACACCCCCCTGCTGCGGCGAATGGAACGCGCCCGCTTCTCGTCGCTCACCGGGCGGTCCTCGGTTGCGCAGCACGCGAAGATCGCCGATCTGGCCGAACGGGGGGACGCGGAAGCCGCCGCGCGGGAGGCGCGTCTCAACTGGCTGACGCTGCAGTGACGCCCGAGGTTTGCCGATCACGGTGCGACCTGACGGCAGGCCGCTGGCATCGCTAGCATTCGGAGCGTCATGGTCGCGACGACAGAACCCCACGACGTCGGCGCATTACCGCCGGTGCCGAAGAACCCCATGTCCTATCGGCAGTTGCTGAAAGCCGTGCGGGTCTTCAATACCGGGGGAGAGTCGCTGCGCGACGCCGGTGGTCCCGTGACACGCATCCAGCTGGGCCCGAAGTGGCTCGTCCCGCCCCTCGTCCTGGTCACCTCGCCCGCCGGGATCGGTGACCTGCTGGCGCGAAACCACGACCTGGCTGAGCGCTGCGTCGTCCACGACGAGGTTCGGCACATGGCGGGCGAAAGCCTGTTCGTCCTGCCCAACGAGCGATGGATACCGCGCAAGCGGGCCCTTCAGCCGGTGTTCACCAGCCACAACGTCCGCCGCTTCGGCGGCCACATGTCCCTCGCGGCGCAGACCGTCGTCGACGACTGGCGCGACGGCGGTCGGCTCGAAGCCGGGCTCGACGTCGACCTCGACGTGGCGTGCCGCCGCCTGACCATGCAATCGCTCGGCCGCTCGATCCTCGGACTCGATCTCAACGAGCGTGCGGACGTGATCGCGGAGTCCATGCACGTCGCCTCCTCCTACACCGCCGATCGTGCGCTCCGACCCCTGCGAGCACCGCGCTGGCTGCCCACCAGGGCGCGTCGTCGCGCCAGCGCGGCGGTGGCGACGATGCTCGCGGTCGCGGACGACATCTTGGCGACGTGCCGCCGGGATCCGGCCCATGACGCCCCCCTGGTGCACGCGCTGATCGCGGCCACCGACCCGGTCACCGGAGACACGCTCTCGGACGACGACATCCGCAACGACCTCCTGATCTTCATGCTTGCCGGACACGACACGACCGCCACGGCCCTCACCTACGCGCTGTGGGCGCTTGGGCACCATCCCGGCATTGCGGACCGGGTCGCCGCGGAAGTCGCCGAGCTCGGCGATCGTGAGCTGACGCCCGACGACGTGCCGCGACTCGGGTACACCCGCCAGGTGCTCAACGAGTCGTTGCGGCTGTGTCCACCGGCGGCCGGGGTCGGTCGGCTGGCATTGCGGGACATCGCGATAGACGGCTACCGCGTGGCGGCGGGCAGCATCGTCGCCGTGGGAATTCAGGCCGTGCATCGGGACCCGGACCTGTGGGCGGACCCGCTGGTCTTCGACCCGGAGCGGTTCAGCCCCGACGCCTCGGCACGGCGCCAACGCTGGCAGTTCGTCCCGTTCGCCGGCGGCCCGCGGTCATGCATCGGAGAGCACTTCGCGCTCCTGGAGACCACGCTCGCGCTGGCGACGATCATCAGGTCGGTCGAGGTGCGTTCGCTCGCCGACGACTTTCCCGTCGAGGTGCCGTTCACCACGGTCGCCAAGGGCCCGATCCCAGCCCGCCTGACTGCGCGACGGAACGCCGTTCGTCCGTAGGACTGGACAGCGGTCACTCCAGGCCGGAGCGCCCCGGCGTCCAGAAGGGTTTCGTGCGGATGTCGCGTCGACCCCAGCCGCGTTCATCGATCAAGATCGTTCTGAGGGTCTGGACGGTGCGGGCTTCACCGGCGAGATAGGCGGCCCCGGGACGGTCGGGCAGTGGGAGGGCGCGCAGGGCCGTGGCGAGGACGGCGGAGTTCGCAGCGGCGGCGTCGCCGCGTTCGACGTGGGTGAGGGATCGGGGGAGCGGAAGGTGGTCGGTATCGGCGGCGCCCTCGATGACGCCGTGGACATCGGCATCGGCCGGTAGCGATCGCAGCATCGCGGCGAAGGCCACCGACGCGGTTTCCTCACCGGCGAACAGGTGGTAGGTCGCTTCGGGGCGTGGGACCAGGTTGCCCTGGGGTCGCGTCAGGCTGGCACGCGACCCGATTTCGACGGTCCTGGCCCAATGTCTCGCAGGCGTATCGGCTTTCGGCTTACCGTCGTGGTCGAGCATCACGATGTCGAGGGTGCCGATCTCAGGGTTCGCCTGGTAGATCGAATAGGTGCGCAGTGCGTCGTGGGGGTGGAGTCGGAGAGCCGATTCGACGAGACCGGCGACCTGCAATCGGACGTGCTGGCCCGGTTTCCAAGGTCAACCCCTGCAGGCGCGGGCCACTGAACCGAATGCGGCGCATCCTCGGTGTGAGATCTTCGATCTCGCTGACTGTCGCGGACAGGAGCAGTGCGTCGCGCAGTGTGCTGATGAGCGGGATGTCGTTGACGAGCAATGCCATGAGATTCTCCTGAAGGTCGGCAGTGGGTTCTCAGTCGTGTGCCAATTACGCCGTGCGGACGGACAATTCGTTGCCGCGTTCCGGCTCGAAGGGCAGGGGGATGGTGCGGTAGCCGTTGTCGGGGTTGCGCACGTAGCCGAGGTAGTCGCCCGATTCGTCGAGTGCGTTCTCTGCGATCACCAGTGCTCCCGGGCGCAGGTGAGGTTCGAGCAGTTTGAGTACCGGCAGATACAGCGTCCAAGCGCCGTCGAGCAGCACCAGGTCGATGCCGCCGCCGACGCCGTCCCGGAGGGTTTCGAGGGCATCGCCGACGCGGATGTCGACGATGTCGCTCAGCCCTGCGGCGGCCAAGTTCTCGCGGGCGCGCTTGGCCTTGGTCGGCTCGAGTTCGGTGCTGATGAGTTCACCGCCGCCGCCGTCGTGCAGCGCGACGGCGAGATGGATGGTGGAGATGCCGAACGAGGTGCCGAATTCGACGATCCGCTTGGACTGGCGGGCCCGCGCACAGACATACAGGAAGCGGCCGAACTCGGCCGATATGTTCAGAAAGTTGTCGGCGAACCCGTGATAGAGGCTCTTGTAGTCGGCCGCCTCCCGCGCCAGCAGGTCCGCGACCGCATGGCCGTCATCCCCAAGGCTCTCGGTGAAACGGGCCCGCAGTGGCCCATCGGCAGCTTGCGCCTCGTCGAACAGCCGGGTCAGCACGTCGGCGACCGGTGCTGAGGTGAGTGTGTCCATGTCGGTTTCTCCTCGAATGGCAAAATGGTACGGATAAAGTAAGCCTTACCTAACTAAGCCGCTGTCACCACCGGTAAAGTCCCCATCGATGCCGAAAACCCGCCAAGTCGTCGCGCCGCCTCCCCTCTATCCGGCGGGGACACCCCGTGGCGCGGGCCGGCTGACACACGGCTCTCACATCGGCGTCCACTCGCACGCCGAGGGGCAACTGGTGTACCCGGCCTTCGGAGCCCTGGCGACCACGACCGAGCGTGGTACCTGGGTCGCGCCGGCGAATCGGGTCACGTGGACACCGCCGCGATTCCATCACTCCCACCGCTTCTACGGCAGGACCGATGTCTGCGTCATCGCCATCCCCGCGGACCTGTGCGGCGCGCTGGTGGCCCACCCCAGCGTGTACGCGGTGACGCCCTTGTTGCGCGAGGCGTTCTTGGCCCTGACCGATCGACGGGCCATCCGCCCCGACGCCTACCAACGGCTGCGCGGTGTGGTGATCGACGAACTCGTCGAGACCCCCGAACAGTCGCTGTATCTGCCAGAACCGCGCGATGACCGATTGCGGACCGTGACCGATCTGCTGTATGCCGATCCAGCCCAGACGACGACCCTTGGCGAGTTGGGCCGAACCGCGGGGACGAGTGAGCGCACCTTGAGCCGGCTGTTCCACGCCGAGTTCGGGATGAGCTTCCACCGCTGGCGCACCGTCTTGCGCATTCACCACGCGTTGGTACATCTCACCGACGGGCGGTCCGTCACCGACACGGCGATGGAGTGCGGGTGGTCCAACCCCACGAGTTTCATCGAGGCGTTCACCGCCGTCGTGGGCCAGACCCCCGGCCGCTACCAAGCGGCTCTGCGGTAGGGGCTTCAGTCAACTGCCAAGGCCGGCTGCCCGACGGGGGCCACTACACCC
>NZ_JBOGDD010000848.1:0-2208 GCF_050701675.1 Mycobacterium sp.
CCGCTACTTCGTGGTGACGCAGTGGGAGTCCGACGAGGCCTTCCAGGCCTGGGCCAGCGGCCCGGCGGTCGAGGCACACGCCGGCCAGCGTGCGAACCCCGTGGCCTCGGGCGCTTCGCTTCTCGAGTTCGAGGTCGTTTTGGACGTTCAGCGGGCGGGAGCGTAGCGACTTGGGAATCACCTCGGGAACGAATGTTGCGGGGACCGGCACGAAGGCATAGCCGGGTGGGACGACGGGCGGCAGGGATCGCGGTTTCCGTCGCCCTCGTCGTCGCCCTGGCTTGCGGATGCGCCCACACCGGCCCGGCCGCGCCGGCCGAGGCTGCCTACGGCGCGCACATCGACACCAACACCCCACAGGGTCTGCGCGCCAAGCAGACCGTCGACATGCTCAATTCCAACTGGCCCATCGGGACCGTCGGAGTGTCGACGCTCGCCGTCCCCTCGAAGGTCGACGACGTGGCGTTCACCATGGACCGAATGTGGTGGGACCGGCCCTTCACGGTCGCCGGCATCGACGTCGGCGCGGGCCAAGCGACCCTGCACCTTCTGACGTCGTACGGCGTCGGTCAGGACATCGAGCTGCGCACCAACGACGCGGGGCTGGTCGACCGCTTCGAGGTCACGCTGCAGAAGCCGGTGATCAAACAGTGGTCGGACATCGACGCGGTGCTGACCAGTTCGGGCGCCCGCTACTCGTATCAGGCATCGAAGGTCACCGACGGCAAGTGCACGACGGCGGCGGGCAGCAATCTCGACGACCCGCTGCCGCTGGCGTCGATCTTCAAGCTCTACGTCCTGCTTGCGATCGCCGATGCCGTCAATGCGGGCACGGTCGGTTGGGACGATCAGCTAACCGTCACCAAGGAGGCCAAGTCCGTGGGCTCGGCAGGCCTCGACGACCTTCCCCCCGGATCGCAGGTCTCGGTGAGAAGGGCTGCGCAACAGATGATCTCGGCGAGTGACAACATGGCCACCGACCTGCTGATGGCGCGGCTCGGCCCGGGTGCCGTGGAACGCGCGCTGGTGCACGCGGGCCATCACGACCCGGCGAGCATGACGCCCTTCCCGAACACGCACGAGCTCTTCTCGGTGGGCTGGGGCGAGCCCGATCTGCGCGAGCAGTGGAAGGCCGCATCACCGCAGGGCCGCGCACAGCTCATCGAGCAGACGAAAACCCGCCACTATGAACCAGATCCGGCCCGCACCCACACCCCAGCGGCTCCGTACGGCGCGGAGTGGTACGGCACTGCGGCAGACATCTGCCGGGTGCATGCCGCGTTGCAGTCGGTCGCCGTCGGACCCGCGGCACCGGTCAAGGACATCCTGTCCGCCATCCCTGGCATCGACCTCGACAAGTCGAAGTGGGGCTACATCGGCGCCAAGGGCGGAAACCTGCCGGGCGACTTGACGTTCAGCTGGTACGCCGTCGACCGAACCGGACAGCCCTGGGTGGTGAGCTTTCAGCTGACCTGGCCCGCGTATCGCAGTCCGACGGCAGCGGGGTGGCTGTTGTCCATCGCCCAGCAGGCGTTCGCACTCATCCAGGTCAGGTGAGCCCGGTGGACCTCAGCGTCCACGCCTGCCCGCGCAGATGCATCACGGTCCGACTGACCGGACTGACGTCGATGCGCCAGAACGACTTCGGCGGCGCATCGAGGGCGACCAGGATGGCGGCGCGGACGACACCGGGGTGAGTGACGGCTACCAGACGGCCGCGACGGGCGGCGAGCGTGTCAAGCCAACCGCGAACGCGTTCGACCAGAACCGCGACCGATTCCCCACCGTGCGGCGCCTGAGCGGGGTCGGTCAGCCAGAGCGTGAGCTCGGCAGGGTGGATGCCACCCAGTACGTTGCCACGCCAGGATCCGTAGTTCAGATCGGCCAGCAGCGGCTCGGTCTCGGCCCGCAGACCCAGAAGTTCGGCGGTCTGCCTGGCGCGTTTCTCGGGTGCGCACACGGCGGCGTCGACGGCACCGAGGTCGGTGGTGGCGTCGACCTGCCGTTGCCCGAGTGGGTTGAGCGGCTCGTCCCTGGGAAATCGCCCGGCTGCCATCGCATCCGTCATCGCGTGCGACACGAGGGTCAGCCGGACGATCTCACTCACTCAAACTCACGCTGTGGCGCTCGCTCCAAGCTCGTTCCGCTTGCCGTCGAGCACCTTTGAGATGAGTGCCGCGAACACCAGCCCGATGGTCACCCACATCA
>NZ_JBOGDD010000849.1:0-4364 GCF_050701675.1 Mycobacterium sp.
CTCGTACAGCGCGTGTATGGTCTCCACCACCATGAACGGGTTGCCCTCGCTGACGCGCCAGATCTGCTCGCCGAGCCGGCGCACGGTGGGATCGTCGGTGCCGGCGCGACACAACGTGCGCACCAACGTCACCGTGTGCGATTGGGTCAACGGCGACACGGTGAGCGCGAGCAGCCCGGCGTCGCCGCGCAACTCGACCAGGGCGCGGCGCAGGAGCGGGGCGTCGATCAGGTCCTCGCTGCGCGCGGTCGCCACCACCAGCACCGGCCACTGCGCCAGACGGCGGCTGACGAAGGCGAGCAGGCGCAGGGTCATCTCGTCAGCCCAGTGCAGGTCCTCGAGGACCAGGAGCAGCGGCCGATCGTGCGCGAGGCGACCGATGACCTGTGCGATGGCCTCGAACAGCCGCACGTAGTCCTCCGCATCCGCGACCGCGCGCGTCGGTGCGCCGAGCTCCGGAAAGAGCCGCGCCAGCTCGGCCACCCAGACGGCGTTCGCGTCGCGTCGCGCCGCCAGCTCGGCGATCACCCGCCCCGAGCGCAGGGCATCGGCCCACGGGCCGAAGGGCAGGATCTGTTCGCTGTCGTGCGCGCGGCCGAGCAGCACGCGGCCGCCGAGGGCGACGGCGTGGCCGAGGAGATCGGCGACGAGCCGACTCTTGCCGGTCCCCGCCTCACCCAGGATCACGGCGATCCGTCCACGCTGCTGGCACGCCTGGTCCCACGCCTCGCGCAGCGTCGCGACCTCCGCCTCGCGCCCGACCAGCGGGGTCGCGCGAGTGAAGATGGCGGCGCCGAAGTCGCCGCCATCCTGTGGGATGGAGGCGGCGGATGGCGGGGCGGGGGCCGTTGCCACGCGGGCCGCGGCGGGCGAGGCCTCGAGGATCTCCTGGTAGACCTGGCGCGTCTGGGCCTCCGGCTCGACCCCCAACTCGCGCTGCATGACGTCGACACAGACCTGATACTGGCGCAGTGCGACCCCTCGACGCCCCTGCCGCGCGTAGAGGCGCATCAGCGTGCGGTGCACGGACTCCTGCAATGGGTCGAGGCTGAGCAGCCGCGCGGCGACCGGAATCGCCGCCGCGACCGGGCCCTCCTGGACATGATGCGCGAGGAGCTTCGCCAGGCCCTCGACGGCCAACTCGCGCAGTCGCTCGCGCGCGGTGATCAGCCACTCCTCGAAGGCGGGCTCCTGGATGCTGAGCCCCTCGAGAAACTCGCCGCGGTAGAGCGCGTCGGCGGCGCGCAGCGCCTCGGCGGTGCCCTGCGCCAGCAGGCGCTCGAACGCGGTGACGTCGACGTCGACCGCTGCCTCGTTCAACGTCACGCTGTCAGGCCCGATGACGAGGAGGGCGCCGTCAACCGACGGCAGCGCCTGCCTGATCGCCAGCAGAGCCTGCCGCAGGCTGTGACGCGCCTGCCCATCCGTGGTGTCGCCCCAGAGCAGCGCCGCCAGCTTGTCGCGCAGGTGGACCTGGCCGGGCTGGACGGCCAGATAGGCCAACAGCGCCTGGGCTTTGCGGCGCGCCAGGATGATCGCGGGCCCCGAGGCCAGCCGCGCTTCAAAGCCACCGAGCAGGTTGAGCCGGAGAGGAGACATCGGTTCCAGGCGACGGCGATGACCTACCACGTGGGCACTTCCGCTGCCTAGCGAGCCTGGCGGCCCGTCACACAGCGCGTGACGTTCCTGTGACACCCGCGGCGTAGCAAGGCTCCATGCAGACAGACCCATCTCCGATGACGTTCATCGTCCGCGTCACCGTGGCCGAGGACGGCGCCCTCGCCGGCGTCGTCGAACGGCCGAAGACCGGCGAGAAGAATCGCTTTCAGAGCGCCGAGGCCCTGGGCCCCGTGGTCGCGCAGATGGCCCGCAAGGCCGCCCAGGTCGCCGCCCTGCTGGGGCTGATCGCGACGGCCAGCCCCAGCACGGCGCAGCCAACGCGAACGTTCACCCAGACCGCGGTGCGGACCCTTACGCACACCCCGACGGTCACCCCGACACCGGCGAACGTCCTGTCCACAGGCACCCCCTCGGCGACCTTCACGCCGACCAGCGTGCCGCCCACGCCTACGCGAACGTTCACCTTCACCCCGACCGCCGTACCGACCCAGACGCGTACCCCGTCGGCGTCCCCCTCACCGACCAGCGTGCCGCCCACGCCGACGCGAACGTTCACCTTCACCCCGACCGCCGTGCCGACCCATACGCGCACCCCGTCGGCGTCCCCCACGCCGAGCAGCACGCAGACCCGCACATTCACCCCTACCGCCGTGCCGACCGCCTCCCCGCCGCTGCCGCTCGGGCTGAGCATTGGCGACGTCGCCATTCTGGAGGGCGACGCCGGGACGCGATCGGCCGTGTTCATCGTGCGCCTGCGCAGCCCGGCGACGTTTCCCGTCAAGGTCACCGCCAAGACGGTGGACGGCACCGCCACCGCCGGCTCCGACTACGACGCGTTGAGCACCTCGCTGGTGTTCAACGCCTCCGAGACCCAGAGGACCGTCTCGGTCACCGTGCGCGGCGATCGGACGCTCGAACCGAGCGAAACGTTCTCCGTCGTGCTCGGTGCCGCCGTCGGCGCACCGGTCGGCGATCCCACCGGCATTGGCACGATCCTCAACGACGAGGCTCTCACCGTCGGGGTTCCGGAGCTGTCGCCCGCCGACCCGACCGCCGCGCCGGACGAGCCGACGACACTGACGCTGCGCTGGGCCCATCCTGATCGCTGGCGGGCGCTGAACACCGTCGACCTGCGCCTGCTCGACGGCGACCGGTCGGTGTTCTGGACGCGCTTCGACGAAGCCGCCAACACCTTCGCCCTCTGTGACGCCGACGGCGCGTGCGGCGCCGGCGTTCCGCCCGGGACCGGCGCACCGATCGCCAGCGAGACGGCGACCTTCTATCCCGCCGAGAGCGCCGTGCAGGGCAGCGGTCCCACCGGGCCGACCGTCGACCTGCTCTTCACCTTCAGCCTCGACCGGTCGCTCGGCGGCCGCGTGCTGCGGGTCGAGACCGCCGCCACCGAGGACTCCGGGGAGGAACAGGGATTTCTCCCCATCGGGTATCTCGAATTGAGCAGCGCCAGCCCCTCAACCACTGAAGACGACGGTTGCGCGATCCAACCGCCGCGCCGCAGTAGCCGGGGCGGCGGGGCACTCGGGCTCGGCCTGCTGGCACTCATACGACTCGCCACCCGGCGCGGCCGCGGAGCGGTACGATGAGGGGCCGGTCGGCGGTGCGGCGTCGTGTGGCCCTCCTCGGGCTGGCGATCGCCTTGTTGGCCCTGACGCCGGGCAGCGGTTCTGCTCAGGGCTGTGTGTTGCAGAGCGATTGCGATGACGACGCGTTCTGCACCGCCGACTTCTGCATCCTCTTCAATTGCGTGCACACCGCCCGCGGCTGCGATGACTTCAATGGGTGCACCAACGACGGCTGCAGCGAGACGTCCAACCGGTGCGTAAATACCGCGGTGGTCGGCCGCCCCTGCGAGGATTTCAACATATTGACCGTCGACGACCAGTGCCAGGCGAATGGCGAGTGCCGAGGCAGAACCCCCGTCCCCGCCGAGGACTGTGTGACCGACGTCGACTGCGCCATGGGACAAACCTGTTCCGATGGGAGTTGCATAGAAGAAGGCTTCCCGCAGGCGACGGCGACCGCGACCCGGACGACCACGCGGACTCATACACCGACGCGCACGCGGACGCGCACCCGCACGCCGACGCGGACTCGCACGCCGACTCGCACGCGGACGCGCACGCCAACGCCGACCCGCACGCCGTCACCGATCGACGCGCGCACCCGGACGGCGACCTTCACGCCGACAGCGCTGCCGCTCCCACTCGGGCTGAGCATCAGCGACGTCGCCATCCTGGAGGGCGACGCCGGGACGCGATCGGCCGTGTTCATCGTGCGCCTGCGCGGCCCGGCGACGTTTCCCGTCAAGGTCACCGCCAAGACGGTGGACGGGACCGCCACCGCCGGCTCCGACTACGACGCGTTGAGCACCTCGCTGGTGTTCAACGCCTCCGAGACCCAGAAGACCGTCTCGGTCACCGTGCGCGGCGATCGGACGCTCGAACCGAGCGAGACGTTCTCGGTCGTGCTCGGTGCGGCCGCCGGCGCCCCGCTCGGCGACCCCACCGGCATCGGCACGATCCTCAACGACGAGGCCCTCATTGTCGGCGTCCCGGAGCTGTCCCCCGCCGACCCGACCGCCGCGCCGGACGAGCCGACGACACTGACCCTGCGCTGGGCCCATCCGGATCGCTGGCGGGCGCTGAACACGGTCGACCTGCGCCTGCTCGACGGCGACCGGGCGGTGTTCTGGACGCGCTTCGACGAAGCCGCCAA
This sequence comes from Mycobacterium sp., assembly GCF_050701675.1. Classification (GTDB taxonomy): domain Bacteria; phylum Actinomycetota; class Actinomycetes; order Mycobacteriales; family Mycobacteriaceae; genus Mycobacterium. Next base: position 4,354 of record NZ_JBOGDD010000849.1, read on the forward strand.
CACCTTCGCCC
>NZ_JBOGDD010000850.1:0-1996 GCF_050701675.1 Mycobacterium sp.
CCGTACTGCGGTGGGACGCCGTCCATGCCCCATACCCCCAGTTGAAAGTTGACCAAGATGAAACTGCACGGCAAGACCAAGAAGGCCGTCACCGGCGCCTCGATCGCAGCCATGGCGATGGCCGGTCTGCTCACCTCCGCCGGTATCGCACAGGCCGATCCCGCGGCCGGCCTCGTCGGCTCGAGTTGCGCGGCCTACGCCAAGCAGGTTCCCACCGGGCCCGGCTCGGTCGCGGGCATGGCCATGGACCCGGTCGCGGTCGCGGCCTCGAACAACCCGATGCTCACCACGCTGACGTCGGCGGTGTCCGGCAAGCTGAACCCGGACGTGAACCTGCTCGACACGCTCGACAGTGCTGACTACACCGTGTTCGCACCGACCGACGCCGCGTTCGCCAAGATCGACCCGGCCACCATCGACAAGCTGAAGACCGACGCGCCGCTGCTGACCAGCATCCTCACCTACCACGTCGTCCCCGGCAGGCTCAGCCCCGCTCAGGTCGTCGGCACCCACAAGACGGTCGAGGGCGGCGAGGTCACCGTGACCGGCTCCGGCGCGAATCTGAAGATCGGCGACGCCGGCCTGGTCTGCGGCGGCGTACAGACCGCCAACGCGACGGTCTACATGATCGACACCGTGATGATGCCCCCGGCTCCCCCGGCGATGTAGCCTGGCACTCTTCACCGAAAGGGTGGCCCGGCCCCGCGCCGGGCCGCCCTGTCGACTCACCGCCGTTGCTCGCACGAATGACATTGTCGTGACGTCTCTTTGAGCGACGACCCCATCCGCGCCGGGGTCTGTTACGAATGGAAGTCATGTACACACTGATCGCCGTCGGCTTCATCGGCGGGCTGATCACCGGCATCTCGCCCTGCATCCTGCCCGTGCTGCCGGTCATCTTCTTCTCCGGCACCCAGAGTGTGCGCGAGAGCGACGGTGGCGGCGGGGTGGCCACCCAGGCGAAACCGACGCGGTCCCAAACACTGAGGCCCTACCTGGTCATCGCCGGCCTAGTACTGAGCTTCAGCGTCGTGACGCTTCTCGGGTCGGCCCTGCTGTCACTGCTGCACCTTCCGCAGGACGCCGTCCGCTGGGTGGCCCTCGTCGCGCTGGTGGCCATCGGTCTCGGGCTGATCTTCCCGCAATTCGAAGCGCTGCTCGAGAAACCATTCTCCCGCCTGCCGCAGAAGCAGTTCGGCACCGGCAAGAACGGCTTCGGCCTCGGACTCGCCCTTGGCGTTCTGTACGTACCGTGCGCAGGTCCCGTGCTGGCCGCGATCGTCGTCGCAGGCGCCACCGGCACCATCGGGTTCAACACGGTGGCGCTGACACTGTCCTTCGCCGTCGGCGCCGCCTTGCCACTGCTGTTCTTCGCGCTCGCCGGCCGCCGGGTCGCCGAACGCGTCGCCGCCTTCCGCAGCCGCCAGCGTCAGATCCGCGTCATCGCGGGCGTGGTGACGATCCTGCTGGCGGTGGCGCTCGTCTTCAACCTGCCCGCCGTGCTGCAGCGCGCCATCCCCGACTACACCAGCACCCTGCAGGAGAAGGCCGGCGGTGAGGAGCAGATCCAGAAGCTGAACCTCGGTGGCATCGTCAACGACCAGAACGCACAGCTGTCGAACTGCTCCGACGGCGCCAAGCAGCTCGAAAGTTGCGGCACCGCACCGGACATCGTCGGCATCACCAAGTGGCTCAACACCCCCGGTGGCTCCCCCATCGACCTGAAGTCGTTGCGCGGCAAGGTCGTTCTCATCGACTTCTGGGCCTACTCGTGCATCAACTGCCAACGAGCCATCCCGCACGTCACCGGGTGGTACGACGCGTACAAGGACAAGGGCCTCGAGGTCATCGGGGTGCACTCCCCCGAGTACGGCTTCGAGAAGATCGACACCAACGTCGCCAGCGGTGCCGCGGACCTCGACATCCACTACCCGATCGCGATGGACAACAACCTGTCCACGTGGACCAACTACCGCAACCGCTACTGGCCCGCCGA
>NZ_JBOGDD010000851.1:0-9726 GCF_050701675.1 Mycobacterium sp.
GCCCAGCCTGCGGACGCTCGTAACGGAAGAATGGCCCCGCGTAGCGCAGCTTCACGGGCAGCTGCCCACGGTCCAGGCCGTGCTCGATGACGGCTCGCATCACGCCGGCCGTTCCCTCGGGCCGCAGCGTCACCGACCTCTCGCCGCGGTCGGCGAACGTGTACATCTCCTTGCTGACGACGTCCGTCGACTCGCCGACGCCCCGCGCGAACAACGCGGTGTCCTCGAAGATCGGCAGTTCGACATGGCCGTAGCCCGCACGGCGGGCAGCCTCGAGCAGTCCGTCGCGGACCGCGACGAACTGCGCAGAGTCCGGCGGCAGATAATCCGGGACACCCTTGGGCGCCTGAAACTCAGTCACTGTTCACAGACTTTCGAGGAACGGATTGGTGCGACGCTCGGCACCGATCGTGGACTTGGGGCCATGCCCAGGTAGTACCACGGTGTCGTCGTCGAGCACCAACAGCTTTGACACGATCGAGGTCAGCAGGTCGCGGCCGCTGCCGCCGAACAGATCGGTGCGGCCGATCGACTGCTTGAACAGGGTGTCACCGGTGAACGCCAACTCGTTGGGCCCCTCTGCCACCCGAAAGACGACGGAGCCCTTCGTGTGGCCCGGCGTGTGATCGACGGTGACGGTGAGACCGCCCAGCTCGATCTTGTCGCCATCGCGGTCCAACTCGATCACCTGACGCGGCTCGTGGAAGACCGCCGCGAGCGCCAACTGCGCCAACCGCGGCCCGAAGCCCTTGATCGGGTCGGTCAGCATGAGCCTGTCCTCGGGATGGATGTAGGCGGGGCAGCCGTATGTGTCGGCTACCTTCTGCGCCGACCAGATGTGGTCGACGTGTCCGTGGGTGAGGAGCACGGCCGCGGGAGTCAGGCGATTCTCGTCCAGGATTCGGCGCAACGGGCCCATCGCCCGTTGGCCGGGGTCGACGATGATGGCGTCGGCTCCCTGCTTGGTGGCCAGCACGTAGCAGTTGCACTGCAGCATGCCTGCCGGAAAGCCGGTGATGAACACGCCGACCAGTTTCCCATCTACTGTTCGCGTGGGTCGCAGCACCTACGCTCAGCCATTGCTGGCACACTCGGTGCCGATCGACGATCACGAGGAGGATCACGCGGTGCCGACCAACGAACAGCGGCGAGCGACTGCCAAGCGCAAACTGGAGCGGCAGTTGGAGCGCCGTGCCACCCTGCAGCGCAGGCGCCGCCTCCTCACCATCATCGGCTCCGCTGTCGGCGTGCTTCTCGTCATCGGCGCCGTCGTCGCGACCGTGATCCTGACCACCAAGAGCTCTGACACCAACGCCTCGGCCGACACCTCAACGCCGACGCCCGATGCGGCGCCCACCCAGCCCCCGCCTGGAGGCGCCGCTCTCCCACCGTTCGCCGCCCCCGCCGACCTCGGCGCCAACTGCCAGTACCCGGCGACACCTGGCGAGGCGGCCAGCAAGAAGAACAACCCGCCCCGCACGGGCAAGGTACCGACCGAACCCGCGCAGATCAGCGCCAGCCTGACCACCTCGCAGGGCAACATCGGCCTACAGCTGGACAACGCCAAGGCACCCTGCACCGTGAACAGCTTCGCGAGCCTCGCCCAGCAGGGCTACTTCAACGACACCCCCTGCCACCGGCTGACGACGTCGCCAGGGCTTGCGGTCCTGCAGTGCGGTGACCCGACCGGACAAGGCACCGGCGGCCCGGGCTACGGCTTCAACAACGAGTACCCGACGAACCAGTACCAGCCCGACGATCCGGCACTCCAGTCACCCGTCGTGTACCCGCGCGGCACGCTGGCGATGGCCAACACCGGCGCGCCCGGATCCAACGGCAGCCAGTTCTTCCTGGTCTACAAGGATTCTCAACTGCCGCCGAACTACACGGCCTTCGGCACGATCGACGCGACGGGTCTGGCCACCCTCGACAAGATCGCGGCAGCCGGCGTCGTTCCGGGCGATCGAGGCGCCGACGACGGGGCCCCGAAGACGCCGGTCCAGATCAAGTCGCTCCAACTGGACTGACGCCGGACCGGGCCGATCTGCGTGACCATCCCCCCACCCCCGCCGTACGGGGTGTACCCGCCGCCGCCTGGTGGTGACCCGGGCTTCTACGGTGCTCCCGGCGGGATGGGCGGCCCGCCGGGCTACCCGCCCTACCAGCGGCCGCCGACCACCAATGGGCTGGCAATCGCGTCGCTGGTGTGCGCATTCCTCTTCTTCCCGCTGGGGATCGTGTTCGGCCACATGTCCCTTTCGCAGATCAGAAGGAGCAACGAGGGCGGCCACGGCCTCGCCATCGCGGGGCTCGTCATCAGCTATGTGGTGGCGGTGCTGACCGTGATCGCCGTCGTCTTCACCGTCGTCTTCGCTGCCGTCCTGGTCCGCTTCGCCGAGGACTTCGACCCGAATCGCGTCCACTCGAACTCCCCCGACATCACGGGAGCCCCACTGCCGAACGCGCCACTTCCGTCCTTCAAACCGTCGGCAACTCTCGGATCGAACTGCCAGTACCCCGCAACGACGGAGAAGACGGCCAAGCCGGTCAATCCGCCGCGCGCCGGGCGCGTACCGACCACCCCCGCGACGGTCGACGCCACGATCGTCACCGACGGCGGTGTGATCGCCGTCCAGCTCGACAACGGCAAGGCACCGTGCACCGTCAACAACTTCGTCAGCCTGGCGCAGCAGGGGTTCTACGACGACACGCCATGCCACCGACTGGCGACGTCGCCGACGCTCGGCATGCTGCAGTGCGGCGACCCCACCGGCAAGGGCACCGGCGGACCCGGGTACCGCTTTCCCAACGAGTACCCGACGAATCAGTACCGGCTGGCCGATCCCGGGCTGCAGGCACCGGTGGTGTACCCGCGGGGGACGCTCGCGATGGCCAATGGCGGCCCTGGCACCAACGGCAGCCAGTTCTTCGTCGTCTACGCCGATTCTCAACTGCCACCGACGTATACCGTGTTCGGCTCGGTCGACGAGACGGGCCTAGCGGTCGTCGACAAGATCGCGGCCGGGGGCGTCAAGGACGGTGGTGACGACGGAAACCCGGCGACGAGCGTGACGATCGAGTCGGTCCGGCTGAACTAGGACCCGGCCCGTGCGGTCACTTCCCGGTTGGCGCCGGCTACGATCGAGTCGAGCAGCCCCGGTACGGCCGCGTCGACGTCGTCGGCGCGCAGCCGCTGGAGGACGTGGCCGTCGATCACCAGTCGCTCGGTGAGGCCGGCCTCCCGAAGAATCTTGAAGTGGTGCGTAGCCGTCGACTTGTTGATGCCGTCGTAGAGCAAGGCGCAGGGCATCGGCGACCCGGTGTTGGTCAACCGCCTGACCATCTCCAACCGGACCGGATCGGCCAGGGCGCTGAGCACCTGCTGCACTCCAGCGACTGGAGTCGACGGGTACGCCGTCGCCTCGCTGACCCGCGATGACGTCGTCACGATCGTGTCCCCCATCACCGCCGGTTTGATGTTCATCGAACCGAGCGTACCCTCAACCAAGTTCGACGTTCGTCAAACCTACCCCTTCTTGGAGGACCCGTGGCCGTGGTCGTGTCCGACCAGTCGACCGTGGAGACGCAGCGCGGGGCCTACGCCCTGTTGCTCGTCCTGAGCGGTGTCGCCCTTGGCGTATCCGGCCTGCCCGCACCGCTCTACGGGATGTACGAAGAGAAGTGGCACCTCTCGCCCCTGTCCACCACGCTCGTCTTCGCCGTCTACGCCGTCGCCGCCCTCGGCGCAGTGCTGGTGTCCGGCAAGATCTCCGACGTCGTCGGACGCAAGCCGGTTCTGCTCGGCGCACTGGCGGCGATGATCGTCGGCCTCGGGGTGTTCCTCCTCGCCGACGGCATGGCGATGCTGATGCTTGCCCGGATCATTCACGGCGCGGCCGTTGGCTCGATCGTCGTCGCGGGCGCGGCGGCGCTGCTGGATCTGCGGCCCGACCACGGTGTCCGGTCTGGCCAGCTGAGCGGCATCAGCTTCAACATCGGGATGACGGTCGCGATCCTCGGCTCTGCGCTCCTGGCACAGTACGCACCACATCCGATGCGCACCCCGTACGCGATCGTCGCCGTCATCTGCGCGGTCCTCGGCATCGGCGTGGTGGCGTTGCGCGAGCCGCACCTGAGTCGGGTGCGCGGTCCCATCCGTATCGCCAAACCCGCTGTGCCACCCGAGATTCGCAGCGACTTCTGGTTCGCCGCACTCGGCGTCATGGCGTCGTGGTCGGTGCTCGGCGTGCTGCTGTCGCTCTATCCCTCCCTGGCCGCCCAGCAGACACACGTACACAATCTGGTGTTCGGCGGGGCGGTGGTCGGGACGACGGCGTTCGCGGCCGCGCTGGCCCAGCTCTTCTCGACGCGGATGCCCGCCCGTCGGGCTGCCATCGTCGGGGACGTGGGCATGGCGGTCGCCCTGATCCTGACCGTGCCGGTATTGGCAACGCACAGTTGGCCGTTGGTCCTCGTCGCCGCCGCGGTGCTCGGCGCGACCTTCGGGCTTGGCTTCGGCGGTTCGCTGCGTCACCTGTCGAACGTGGTGCCCGCCGACCGTCGTGGCGAGACCATGTCGGCGTACTACCTGCTCGCCTACACGGCCATGGCGGTGCCGACCCTCGTCGCGGGCTGGGCGGCGACGGTATGGCCGTTGAGCACGGTGTTCCCCTGGTTCGCCGGCGCGGTCGCCATCGCGTGCCTGGTCGCGGCTGCCGTCGGCGCGACGAACACTCGGACCCGGGCCACCGCGCCCCTCACCTAGTACGCGAGCGCGCATGTCTGCGCGGCCCCTCACGTAATACGCGAGCGTGCGTGTCTGTGCGCGAAACGCCGGACCGGCATGCTATTTCGCGCACGCTCGCCGCGAAGTCGGATCGCCCACCAACCGGGCCGAGCGTGCAGAAAATTGCTCTGAATGCGGCGTGTCGCAGGGCAGACACGCACGCTCGCGGGAGGGGGTAGGGGTTGGGGACTATGCCGCCGACGTCACCCGGTAGACGTCGTAGACGCCCTCCACGTTGCGCACCACGTTGAGCACGTGGCCGAGATGCTTGGGGTCGCCCATCTCGAAGGTGAACCGGCTGATCGCCACTCTGTCGTTCGACGTGGCCACCGACGCCGAGAGGATGTTGACCTTCTCGTCGGCCAGCACCCGCGTCACGTCCGACAACAGGCGATGCCGGTCGAGGGCCTCCACCTGGATGGCCACCAGGAACACCGACGACGGGGACGGCGCCCACTTGACGTCGATGATTCGTTCCGATTGTTGTTGCAGCGACGTGGCATTCGTGCAGTCGGTGCGGTGGACGCTGACTCCACCACCACGCGTCACGAAGCCGAGGATGACGTCACCGGGTACCGGAGTGCAGCACTTGGCCAGCTTGGTGAGGACACCCGGCGCACCGGGGACCGAAATGCCGACGTCATCGCTGGTGCGTTGACGCACCAGCATGGTCGTTGGCGTGGACCGTTCGGCGATCTCGTCCTCGGCCTCGTCGTCTCCGCCCAGTTGGGCGACCAGTCGCTGAACGACGTGGCGCGCCGAGACGTGACCCTCGCCCACCGCGGTGTAGAGGGATGACACGTCGAGGTAGCGCAACTCGCGGGCCAGCGCGGCCATCGACTCGCCGTTCATCAAGCGCTGCAACGGAAGACCGCCGCGCCGAACCTCGCGCGCGATCGAGTCCTTACCCGACTCGAGCGCTTCCTCACGCCGCTCCTTGGCGAACCACTGCCGGATCTTGGCCTTGGCCCGCGGTGACACGACGAACGTCTGCCAGTCCCGCGACGGGCCCGCGTTGAGCGCCTTCGACGTGAAGACCTCGACCACTTCGCCGTTTTCGAGTTTGCGCTCCAGCGCGACCAGCCGCCCGTTGACCCGTGCGCCGATACAGCGGTGCCCGACCTCGGTGTGCACGGCGTAGGCGAAGTCCACCGGCGTCGAGCCGGTCGGCAGCGTGATCACGTCACCCTTGGGCGTGAAGACGAAGATCTCCTGCACCGCAAGGTCGTAGCGCAGGGACTCCAGGAACTCGCCGGGGTCGGCCGCTTCCCGCTGCCAGTCCAGGAGCTGGCGCATCCAGGCCATGTCGTCGATCTCGGCTGCGGCGTTGTTGGCGGGAACGCCGTTGCGGCCCTTGGCTTCCTTGTACCGCCAGTGCGCGGCGATGCCGTATTCGGCGGTGCGATGCATGCCGCGGGTGCGGATCTGCACCTCCAGCGGCTTGCCCTCCGGCCCGACGACGGTGGTATGCAGCGACTGGTAGACGCCATACCGCGGCTGGGCGATGTAGTCCTTGAACCGGCCTGCCATCGGCTGCCACAAGGAGTGCACCGCACCTACCGCGGCGTAGCAATCACGGATCTCGTCGCACAGGATCCGCACGCCCACCAGGTCGTGGATCTCGTCGAAGTCGCGACCCTTGACGATCATCTTCTGATAGATCGACCAGTAGTGCTTGGGCCTGCCCTCCACCGTCGCATTGATCTTCGAGGCGGTGACGGTGTTGACGATCTCGGCGCGCACCTTGGCGAGGTACGTGTCACGTGACGGCGCTCGGTCGGCGACCAGTCGGACGATCTCCTCGTACTTCTTCGGGTGCAGGATCGCGAACGACAAATCCTCGAGCTCCCATTTGACCGTCGCCATGCCCAGCCGGTGAGCAAGGGGCGCAATGACTTCCAACGTCTCGCGGGCCTTGCGCGCCTGCTTCTCCGGCGGCAGGAATCGCATGGTGCGCATGTTGTGCAGCCGGTCCGCGACCTTGATGACCAGCACCCGGGGGTCACGCGCCATCGCGATGATCATCTTGCGGATGGTCTCGCCCTCGGCCGCCGTGCCAAGCACCACCTTGTCGAGCTTGGTGACGCCGTCCACCAGATGCCCGACCTCGACCCCGAAGTCGGAGGTGAGCGCCTCCAGCGTGTAGCCGGTGTCCTCCACCGTGTCGTGCAACAGGGCGGCCACCAGGGTCGTGGTGTCCATGCCCAGCTCGGCGAGGATGTTCGCCACCGCCAGCGGATGGGTGATGTACGGGTCACCCGAACGGCGTAGTTGGTCGGCGTGACGCAGCTCGGCCACCTCGTAGGCGCGCTGCAGGATCGCGAGGTCGGCCTTCGGGTAGACCTCGCGGTGAACCGCCACCAGCGGCTCGAGCACCGGGTTCACCGCGCTGCGCTGAGAGGTCATCCGCCGCGCCAGCCGGGCCCTCACCCGTCGCGACGCACTCGACGGCGGCTTCGGACTCTCCGGTGCCAACAGACCCGGGGTGACGACAGGCATCGGCTGCGTCTGCGTCAACGCGTGATCGTCCGCCACCGTGCTCACCTCCTGACCCGCGCGGGTACTTCCGTCGAGGATATCCCTGCTATCCCCGTCTGTTCTTCGCGCCAGCGCTCATGCTGCGCTCATCACACCACGTACAGGCTGGTGACCGGCACGTCCGGCAACTTCGCCCGTCCACCGAGCGCCGACAGCTCCAAAACGACAGCGGCACCCGTGACCGTCGCACCGCCATTCCTGAGCAGTTGGACGGCCGCGGCCAACGTCCCTCCGGTCGCCAGTACGTCGTCGATCACAAGAACACGCAATCCGGCGAGTTCGATACCGTCGGCCGGAATCTCCAACGTCGCGGTGCCGTACTCGAGGGCGTAGGTCTCGGCATGCACCGGGGGCGGCAGCTTGCCACCCTTGCGAACGGCCAGCACGCCCTTGCCGAGCCGTGTCGCGACGGCGGCACCCAGCAGGAAGCCACGCGCGTCGATGCCCGCTACCAGGTCGGCGTGTCCGGCCACGGCGGCCAGCGCGTCGGTGACCACCGCCAGCCCCCGCGCGTCGGCGAGCACCGGGGTGAGGTCCTTGAACTGGATCCCCGGCTCGGGAAAGTCCGGCACCTCACGCATCAGCGAACCGATGACCGTGGCGACGTCGGTAACCTGACCCCGGTCGCTTCGCTCTCCCCCGCCGGTCATCTCGCCAGCGCCCAGCGGTCCATGTTCCATCCCGCACCCCATCGCGTCGGATTGCTGCTCACGGCGGTCATCTTGGTCGAGGTCACCAGGGTTCGCTGCTGGCGGTAGAGCGGAAGGGTGGGCATGTCGCCCCAGAGTACGGGTGACCCCTCCCCGAGCAACCTGGCCTGTTCCTTCGGATCTGCGGTCACCGCCAGCGCGCCGATGACACCGTCGATCTGCTCGTTCGAATAACCGGAAAGGTTGTTGCCGTTGCCGGTGTACAGATCGTAGGCGTCCATCGCCGACGATCCCGTCGAGCCGCTGCCCGCCGCTCCGCCGGTGCTAGCCAGCAGAACGTCGATCTGGTTGTCGCGCAACGACTGTGGTCCGGTCGTCTCCGAAGCCGAGTCCTGGACGGTGATGCCGGCCGCTGCACACGCCCTGGCGATCGTGCCCACGGTGGCCGCCAGTCGCGCGTTGGGGCTCTGGTATCCGATGCGGACGTTGAGCGGCTTCGCGCCGACGGCGTCGCGGGCCGCCCCGGGATTGGAGGTGCTGAACCGACCGCCCTCCGCAGCGCTCTCGGCGGCCGCGATCGAATCCTCGGCGGTCGGGTTCAGTCGACTGTTGGCGATCGCCACCTGCGCGTTCTGGGCGATCAGGTCCCGCGGCGTGCACAACGCGACGGCACGGCGCGCGGCCGGGTCTGCCAGCGGTCCCCCCGGGGCGAAGATCAGTTGTTCGATACCCGCGGAGGGGCTGTCGGCGCGCACGTAGTCGTCGGGCATGGTCAGCGTTCCCGCCGAGCCCGCCGCGATGTCGACGACGTCGTAGTGACCCGAGTTCACGCGGTCCTGGACGTCGGCTCCCCGCGGCCACACCGTGATCGTGGCCGTGACGGGCTTGGCGCCCCACCACTTGTCGTTGGCCACCAGCACGACGGCGCCGTCGTCGGTGACCGAGCTCAGTTTGTAGGGCCCCGAGGACGGGAAGCGCTTGAGATCGAGGTCGGGGCTCAGGTTCCAGCTGGTGTTCCACAGCTCGGCGATGCGAGCGATCGTGGGGAGATCGCCGGCCTGCAGTGCGGCGGTGACCCCGCCGTCACCCCTGCCGAGCTCGTCGGCGATCACGTGTGACGGCATCAACGTCGTCGCCGCGAACAACTGGCCGAAGTCGACGAACGTGCGGTCCCTGTCGAACGAGACCCGTGCCTTCTTCTGCCCCGGCGCACAGTCGACCGCGGCGACGTCCCCGTAGCCCGCCCGGCTGGCGGCGTCGAATCCGGGGAAGCGCCCCGACTGCGCGGCCCACGCCAGCACCATGTCGTCGCAGGTCACCGGTTTGCCGTCCGAATACACGGCGTTATCGCTGATCTGGTAGTCGAGCACCAGCGGAGTGCGCCCGACCACCGAGATGGTGCCGAAGTCGCGATCTCCGACCACTTGGCCGTCGGGGCCGTGATAGTTGAATCCCGTCAAGACCCGGGCGAAGGCCTGCGATCCCGCCGACGCGGCGCCCACCACGGTGTTGGTGTTGTAGGTGACCAGGGCGCCGTCGACCGCGTAGTCGACCTGGTCGGACGAGCCGCGCCCACACGCGGACAGACCCATGGCGCCCACCAGAGACATCACGGCCGCGAGCATCGCGGCCCGTCGGCGTCGGGCGGTCATCAAGGTTTACCGCCGGGTGTTCCGCTTACCGGACGGCCTTCCCGTGGGGCGGATCGGCTTCGCGCCGGGTGCCGGCTTCTCCGGGGCTGGCTTGCCCGGA
>NZ_JBOGDD010000852.1:0-2472 GCF_050701675.1 Mycobacterium sp.
GCGTTCGAGGGCATCGAGGTCCGCCAGACCGATGGAGAATCCGTGCGTGAAACCATCGGCGGGATCACCGATGTCCTGGCCGACGAAGGCGAATGCGACCGGTTCCGCTCGTGCCAGTGCGGCAACCGCCGCAAGGGCTCGGGTCTTGGCCTGCTCGTCGACATCGGGTTTGAAGCTGATCCGCTGTGCGCTGATGATCATCGAAATATCCTTTCGCGAGTGCAAAATGAGTACTGCTCCAACGTTAGTACACGCCGTGTAGTTTCGCATCGGTGAATCAATTCGTCGCGGGTAAGCTGTCCAGGTGCCGGCCGACGAGACCAGACCAAGGACACGACGTGAGCGTCTACGCGTCGAGACCACGAATGAGATCAAATCGATTGCGCTGCAGCAGTTGACGATGCACGGCGCCGGCGGCATCTCGCTGCGTGGGATCGCCGGCGAAATGGGTATGACGGCACGAGCCATCTATACCTACTTCCCCACCCGCGACGATCTGATCACCGCCCTGATCGACGACATCAACACCGCGTTGGCGGACACCCTGGACGAACCGCGTGACAACCGCAGGCGCAATTCGGGATCCCGCCTCGTGGCGTGGGGAGTAGCTTTGCGCGAGTGGGCGCTCACCCATCCGGCCGAGTTTCGGCTCATCTACGGAGACCCGATCCCCGGCTATCTACCACCCGCCGACGGGCCGGGGGCCCGGGCGGCCCAACGGATCTGCGGTGCCCTCAATCGCCTCGTCGCAGAAGAGGTGTCACCCGTCCACCCCGCACTGTACGCGGCCGCCAAGTGGTCGCAGTTCCCGCCCGACTACGTGGCCAAGGTACGCGCTGAGGTTCCTGATCTCTCTCCAGCGGTGGCGGCCCTCGCACTGCGGGTATGGGGACGCATCCACGGCCTGATCACCCTCGAGGTCTACGGGCACCTGCAGGCGGTGCACAACGATCCCGCAGCCATCCAGCGCGCGGACCTCTCCGATCTCGTCGAGGGTCTCCGGGCGCCCTGAAACTCGGATCTCCCGGTCACACCCGGGCGGCCACCGGAACCGGCAGGCCGAGGTGCCCGCGCAGCGTCGTGGACTCGTACTCCTTGCGGAAGATCCCGCGGCGCTGCAACTCCGGCACCAGGTGGTCGACGATGAGGTCGAGACCGACGGGGTAGAAGTCATGGTTCAGGTTGAACCCGTCCGCCGCTCCCTCGGTGTAGAACGTCTCGATCTCGTCGGCGACCTGCTCCGGTGTGCCCACCACGATGCGATGCCCGCCGGCGATGTTCCGCTCGAGCAGGCCGCGCACCGTCAGGTTGTCCGTACGGGCGGCCTCGACCACGGAGTTGGCGAAGCCGAAACTGTTGGGCTTCCAGGCCGGCGAGTTGATCAGGTCCCATGGCAGCTCCCGGTCCAACTGCAGGCTGTCCACCGGCAGTCCGAGCTGCCCTGCCAGCGAGGCCAGCGCGTCCGCGCTTTCCGAGTTCAGACTGGCCAGCAGGTCGAAGCGCTCCCGCGCCTCGGCCTCGGTGCTACCTAGGACCGGCCACAGACCGGGCAGGATGAGGACCTCGTCGGGGTTGCGGCCGTAGACGTCGCGCGCCCGGGACTTCACCTTTCTGGCGAATTCCTTGCCCTGGGCGAGGTTGTGTTCGGCGCAGAACACCGCGTCGGCGTACTTCGCGGCCAGATCGATGCCCTGTTCCGACGCACCGGCCTGCAGCACGACGGGGTGTCCCTGCGGCGAGCGCGGCACCTGGTACCAGGTCTTCACCCGCAAGTGCTCGCCGACGTAGTCGACCTCCCGAATCTTGGAGAGGTCGGTCAGCTCCCCGGTCTCCTTGTCACCGACGAGCGCGTCGGGGTCCCACGACTGCCACAACTCCTTGATCACCGAGATCGCCTCGTCCGCACGGCCGTAACGGGTGTCGTATTCGGGATGGGCGTCCAGCCCGAACTGCGCGCCGGCACGCGCCGATCGCGTGGTGACGACGTTGATGGCGGCCCGGCCGCCGGAGACCAGATCGAGAGAGGAGCCGAGGCGCGCGATGTGGTACGGGTGGCGGTAGGTCGATGACACCGTCGCCACCAGCCCGACGTGCGTCGTCGCGCGCGCGACCGCGGTCAACACGATGAACGGGTCGATCGCGTTCCACGGCTTGGTGAAGTCCTGCTGCCCGAAGCCGAGGGTCTCGGCCAGGAACACCGCATCGAGCAGGCCCCGCTCGGCGGTCCGGCCGAGGTTCTCCCACTCGCTGATGTCGATGAAGCCGAGCGGATCGTCGCGCAGGCGCCAACCGCCCGGCGCGCGCCCCAGCGCGTTGGCGTTGACGTTCAGATGCAGCTGGCGGGTCACTTGCAGTCTCCTGTTCGGGCCGTCAACCAACGCGAGCCGCGGCGCGACTCGTGTTGGGCGCGAGCGGCGGTAGGCCGTAATGGCCCCGCAGCGTGGTGGATTCGTACTCCTTGCGGAAGATTCC
>NZ_JBOGDD010000853.1:0-23299 GCF_050701675.1 Mycobacterium sp.
TGCAGGGACACCTTCTGCCAGGAGAACGGCAGAGCCATCTCCCCCTCGCCGTCCTCTCGGCTCAGGACGACCGCGTGTAGTGCGCCGTCGAGCAGCGCGGGGTGGACGCCGAAACCGGCGGACTGCAGATCGCGTGGGACCGCGACCTCGGCGAAGACCTCGTCGCCGCGGCGCCACATCGCCGACAATCCCTGGAAGGTGGGACCGTACTCGTACCCCCGGGCGGACAGCTGCGCGTAGGCGTCGGTGACGTCGACCTCGCGCGCTCCCACGGGTGGCCAGATCGACAGGTCGGCACCGGGGTGTGACGCTGCGACGGAGAGTTCCCCCTCGGCGTGCAGCACCCAGGGGGACGAATTCCGTTGGGCGCGAGAGAAGATCGACACGACGCGGCCGCCCGCATCGTCGGCGGCGCTGACCACGACCTGCACGGCAACGCCGTCGGCCGGAAGCACCATCGGCGCGTGCAGCATCAGCTCGTCGACGACGCCACAGCCCACCTCGTCGCCGGCCCGGATGGCCAGCTCGACGAAGCCCGCGCCGGGAAACAGCACGACGCCGCCGACCGCGTGATCGGCCAGCCACGGGTGCGTCGACAGCGACAGCCTGCCGGTGAGGACGACGCCGCCGGTCTCCGGCGACTCGACGACGGCGCCGAGGAGTGCGTGGTCGGTTCCGCTCAGGCCAAGGCCGACGGCGTCGGTCGATCCCGACGCCCCGCCCGACAACCAGAAGCGCCGCCGCTGGAACGCATACGTCGGCAGGTCGAGCAGCCGCCCGCCCTGGCATGCGGCGCGCCAGTCCACCCGAACCCCAGCGACGTTGAGCTCGGCGAGAGCCGTCAGCAGGGCGGCGGGCTCGGGGCGGTCCTTGCGGATCGTCGATGCCGTGACGGGTTCGGCGTCGGGCAGAGATTGCTCGATCGAGGCGGTAAGGCCCGAGGCGGGGCCGAGTTCGAGGAAGCGGGTGACGCCGACCGACTCGAGGTACCGGGCGCTGTCGGCGAAGCGGACCGCCTCGCGGACATGGCGTCCCCAGTACGACGCGGAGCCGAAGTCGGCGTCGGCAAGCTCGCCGGTGACGTTCGAGATCACCGGAATCATGGCAGGCGCCAACGACATTCCGCTGGCCACCGTATTGAACTCGTTGAGCATCGGCTCCATCAGCGACGAGTGGAACGCATGCGACACCGCGAGCTGATGCACCCGGCGGCCCAGTGCGCGGGCCTCCTCCGCGATGGCAAGCACCGCATCCTGCGGACCCGAGATCACCACGGAGTCGGGGCCGTTGACGGCGGCTAGATCTACGCCGTCACGCAGCAGCGGGAGGATCTCGGCCTCGCTCGACGAGACCGCGACCATCGCACCGCCCTCGGGCTGGCGCTGCATCAGCCTGCCCCGCGCGGCGACGAGAGCGGCGGCGTTCTCCAGCGACAGCACGCCTGCGACGTGCGCTGCGGTCAGCTCGCCGATGGAGTGGCCGAGGACGTAATCCGGCTTCAATCCCCATGACTCGAGGAGGCGGAACAGCGCCACCTCGACGGTGAACAGCGCGGGCTGGGCGAATTCGGTGGAGTCGAGCACCGCGGCGTTGCTGCCCCACATGACGTCGCGGATCGGCCGTAGCAGGTGTCGGTCGAGCTCGCGGGTGGCGGCGTCGAACGCCTCGGCGAACGCGGGGAACTCGGCATGCAGTTCCCGCCCCATGCCCAGCGCCTGGGCGCCCTGGCCGGGGAACACGAACGCCAGCTTGCCCGAACCCGATGCCCGGCCGCGGACCGTGCTCTGGCCCAGCTGATCGTCGGCCAGGGCGAGCAACTCGCCGATGAGCTGCTCGCGATCGGCGCCGAGTACCACCGCGCGGTGGGCGAACGCCGAACGGCCGCCGAGTGTCCACCCGACGTCGACGGGGTCGAGCTCGGGGTGGGCGGCGACGTGCTCGGCGATGCGACGCGCCTGAGCATTCAGTGCCTCAGGGGATTTCGCGGACAGGGCCCACGGCACCATCGACGGCCGGTGCGCCTCGACGGCAGGCGTCTCGAACGTCGGCGCCTGCTCGATGATGACGTGGGCGTTGGTGCCGCTGATGCCGAACGATGACACCCCGGCCCGCCGCGGCGTGCCGTTGGCGGGCCACGGCTGCGCCTCGGTGAGCAGAGCGACCGACCCCATCGACCAGTCGACGTGCGGTGTCGGCTCGTCGACGTGCAGGGTGGCGGGCAGCTGCCCGTGGCGCATCGACTGGACCATCTTGATGATGCCCGCCACGCCAGCAGCCGCCTGGGTGTGGCCCATGTTCGACTTCACCGAGCCCAGCCACAGCGGGTGGCGCCGGTCCTGGCCGTACGTGGCCAGCACCGCCTGGGCCTCGATGGGATCGCCGAGCGTGGTGCCGGTGCCGTGCGCCTCGACGACGTCCACCTCCGAACCGCTGAGCCCGGCATTGGCCAGCGCCGCGCGCAGGACGCGTTGCTGTGATGGTCCGTTCGGAGCGGTCAGCCCGTTGGATGCGCCGTCCTGGTTGATCGCCGAACCGCGGACCAGGGCCAGGACCTGATGGCCCAGCCGACGGGCGTCGGACAGGCGCTCGACGACGAGAATGCCTCCGCCGTCGGCGAATCCGGTGCCGTCCGCGGCACCCGCGAACGACTTGCAGCGCCCGTCGGACGACAGCCCGCGCTGCCTACTGAACTCCACGAAGATGTCCGGGGTGGCGTTGATGGTGACGCCACCAGCGAGCGCGAGATCGCACTCGCCGAGACGCAGCGCCTGCACGGCCATGTGCAGCGCGACCAACGACGAGGAGCACGCGGTGTCGATCGACACTGCCGGACCCTCGAGGCCGAGCACGTAGGAAACCCGGCCCGACGCCACGCTGGACGCCTGGCCCGTCAGGCGGAAGCCCTCGGCGCCGTCGGAGCCCATGCCGTAACCCTGGGCGTAGACGCCCGCGTACACGCCGGTGGCGCTGCCGCGCAGCGACGCGGGGTCGAACCCGCCGCGCTCCAACGCCTCCCAGGCGAGTTCGAGGAACAGCCGCTGCTGCGGGTCCATGGCCAGCGCCTCGGTGGGTGACACGCTGAAGAAGGCCGGGTCGAAGTCGGCGGCGTCGTAGAGGAACCCGCCGGTGTTGGCGTAGGACTTGCCTGCCGCGTCGGGATCGGCGTTGAAGAGCTCGGCCAAATCCCAGCCACGGTCGGTTGGGAAGTCGGAGAGGACGTCGCGGCCGGCGGCGACCATGTCCCACAGCGCTTCCGGCGAGTCGACGCCGCCAGGGTAGCGGCAGGACATGCCGACGATGGCGATCGGCTCGTCGATCACCGAGGTCGCCGTGATCGTCTCGGTGACCGCCTGTGGCGCGCCAGCCAACTCCTGGCGGATGTAGCCGGCCAGCGCCGCAGGCGTCGGGTAGTCGAAGATCAGCGTCGGCGACAGGGACAGCCCGGTCGCGGTCTTCAGCCGGTTGCGTAGCTCGACGGCGGTGAGCGAGTCGAACCCGTGGTCGGAGAACGCCACCTCGGCGGTGATCGCATCGGGCTCGACGGTGCCGAGCACGGTGGCCATGTGCGACCGCAGCAGGTCGAGCACCAGCGCGTGCTGGGCCTCGTCGGAAAGCCCGTGCAGTCGTTGGGCCAGTGCAGATTTCGACTTCGCCGCCACCAGTGAGTCGTCGACGCGTCGTCTGGCCGACGTGCTGGCGAGCTGGGCGAACATCGGCGGCAGCAGCCCGGCGGCCGACCGCGTGCGCAGGGCCCCGCGGTCGATGCGGACGGGAGCCAGTAGCGGCTCGCCGACCACCAGCGCCGAGTCGAACAGCGTCATGGCGTCGTCGGTGGACAGCGCTAGAATGCCGTCGCGGCTCAGCCGGGTGAGGTCGGATTCGCCGAGGTGTCCGGTCATGTCGCTGGCCTGTTCCCACAGCCCCCACGCCAGCGAGGTGCCGGGCAGCCCGTTGGCGCGCCGGTGTGCGGCAAGGGCGTCCAGGAAGGTGTTGGCGGCGCCGTAGTTCGCCTGGCCCGCCGAGCCGACGATACCCGCCATCGACGAGAACATCACGAACGCAGCGGGATTCGCCGTACGGGTCAGCTCGTGCAGGTTCCACGCCGCGTCGACCTTGGCCCGCAGCACGGTGTCGACGCGCGCGGGGGTCAGCGACCCGATCACGGCGTCGTCGAGCACGCCGGTCGCATGGATCACCGCGGACAGCGGATGTGCGGAGTCGATACTCCCCAGCGCGGCGGCCAACTCGTCGCGGTCGGCGGCGTCGGCGGTGACCACCTCGACGTGGGCGCCCGCGTCGGACAGTTCGGCGACCAGGTCTGCCGCGCCTGGGGCGTCGAGCCCGCGACGCGACAGCAGCAGCAGTTGGCGCACACCGTGATTGGCGACGACGTGGCGGGCGACCGAGGCGCCCGCCATGCCGGTTCCGCCCGCGATGAGAACGGTGCCCGCGGCCCATGCGTCGGGCATGGTCATCACGATCTTGCCGACGTGGCGGGCCTGGCTCAGGTACCGAAGCGCGGCGGGTGCGCGCCTGACGTCGAACGTGGTCACCGGCAACGGCCGCAGGATGCCTGATTCGAACATCCCCGACAGCTCGACGATGTATTCGCCCATCCTCGGGCGGCCCGGTTCGAAGAGGTCGAACGCGCGGTAGTGCACGCCCTCGTGCGCCGCGGCGACGGTGTCGGCGTCGCGGATGTCAGTCTTGCCCATCTCGAGAAACACGCCGCCGCGGGGCAGCAGGCGCAGCGACGCATCGACGAAGTCACCCGCGAGCGAGTCCAGCACGACGTCGAACCCGCGCCCGCCGGTAACGGCCAGGAACTTCTGCTCGAAGTCCAGGGTGCGGGAGTCGCCGATGTGGTCGTCGTCGAAGCCCAAGGCCCGCAACGTGTCCCACTTGGGTCGGCTGGCCGTGGTGTAGACGTCCATGCCCCAGTGCCTGGCCAACTGTACGGCAGCCAGACCGACGCCACCCGTTGCGGCATGGATCAGAATCGACTGTCCCGGTTGCACCTTGGCGAGCTCGCGCAACCCGTAGAACGCCGTGGTGAAGACGACCAGCGTTGCGGCGGCCTCCGCATCGGACCAGCCGGTGGGGATCGGAGCGATGAGCCGGGCGTCGGCCTCGACACGGGTGCCGGTGCCCTCGGGGAACAGCCCCATCACGGGGTCGCCGACTGCGAAACCCGTCACGTCGGGGCCGATCTCGACCACCACGCCAGCGCCCTCGCTGCCGAGCAGCGCGTCGTGGGTGAACATGCCGAGCGTGATCATGACGTCGCGGAAGTTGGCTGCGACGGCATGCATCTCGACGCGGATGTGCCCCGGCCGCAGCGGCTGGTCGGCGTTGGGCACCTCTTCGAGAGCGAGGTTGTCGAACGTGCCCGACTCGGTGATGCCGAGCCGCCACGGCTTGCCCGAGCTCGGTGGCTGCAGCACCGAATCGACGCCGCGGCTACGCACCACGCGGGCGGCGTGGGGGATACCAGCGCGCACCATCAGTTGTGGTTCGCCGAGCGCCACCAGCGAGGCCGGATCGACGTCGGCCCCGTCCGCGGCGGTGTCGAGATCGGCGAGCACTAGCCGGCCCGGGTGCTCGTTCTGTGCGGCACGGACGAGGCCCCATACCGCGGCGCCCGCCAGGTCGGTCACGTCGTCGCCGGGCAGCGCCATCGCGCCACGCGTGACGATGATCAGCGAGGAGTCAGAGGGCTCGGCCAAGAATGACTGCACCCGCTCGAGGGCGTGATTGGTGGCGGTGTGGACGGCGGCGGCCAGGTCGGCGGAATCGCTTGATACCGGGACGCTTTCGTAGAGCGACACACCTTCGGCGGAGGACGGAGAGATGGCAGGCGCGGTCACCGGTGACCAGTCCACCTCGAGGAGTTCGCCCTCGGGACCGACGCGGCCGGCCAGCGCGAGCTGATCGGCGTTGACCGGCCGGGTCGTCATCGCCCCGACGGAAAGGACCGGCAGGCCCAACGCGTCGGCGAGGTCGATGGACACCGAGTGCGGGCCCGTCGGCACGATGCGGGCACGCACCGACGATGCCCCCGCCGCGTGCAGCGATACCTGTTGCCAGGAGAACGGCAGTGCTAATTCGAGAGCCGGCTCGGCTCTCCCTGCGGCCAGCGCGACCGCGTGCAATGCCGCGTCGAGCAGGATCGGATGGACGCCGAACTCGCCAGGCTGCACGTCCTGAGGGACGGTGACTTCGGCGAAGACCTCTTCGCCCCGCTGCCACATGGTCGTCAGCCCACGGAACGCCGGGCCGTATTCGTAGCCACGTGCGGCCAAGTCCTGGTACGCGTCGGTGACGTCGACCGCCACGGCACCCGCGGGCGGCCATGCCGACAGGTCGGCGCCGGGCGCCGCTGCGGTGGTGCCGACGACCGCTTCGGCGTGCAGCACCCACGCCGAATCCTCGTCGCCAGGCCTGGAGAACACCGACACCGAGCGCGACCCCGAGTCTTCTGCGGAACCGACGAGCACGCGGATCGGCACTCCCGACGGCGCCACGATGAGCGGTGCCTGCAGGGTCAGCTCCTCGATGACGTGGCAGCCCACCTCGTCGCCCGCCCGGATGACCAGCTCGACGAAGCCAGCGCCGGGGAACAGGACCGTGCCGCCGACCGCGTGGTCGGAGAGCCACGGTTGTGACGACGCCGAAAGCCTGCCCGCCAGCACGACCTGACCCGACTCGGGCACCTCGATGACGGCGCCGAGCAGGGCGTGCGCCGCACCGGCGAGGCCAAGGCCAGACGCGTCCGAGGTCCCGCTCCCACCGCCGGACAGCCAGAAGCGGCGCCGATCGAAGGCATACGTCGGCACGTCGACCAGCTCGCCGCCGGCACACACACTGCGCCAGTCCACGGCGATGCCCGCCGTGAACGCCTGCGCCGCGGCGGTGAGGAAGCGGTCGAGACCGCCCTCGTCGCGGCCGAGGGTGGGCACGACGACGGGGTCCGCGCTTCCCGTGCAGCCGCGCACGGTGTCCTCGATCGCGGCGATCAACGCCGGATGGGGACTGGACTCGACGAACGCCCGGTAGCCGTGCGCGCAGGCGGACCGCACGGCCTGGTCGAACTGGACCGTCTGCCGGATGTTGCGATACCAGTAGTCGGCGTCGAGGGTGGCGCCCTCGACGAGGTCGCCGGTGACAGTGGAGAAGAACGCGGTGCGCGTCGAACGCGGCTCGATGCCGGCAAGCGCTTCCCGCAAGCGGTACTCGACGGGCTCGACCTGTGCCGAGTGCGACGCGTAGTCGACGTCGATGCGGCGGGATCTGATCTCCAGCGCCTCGCACTGCCGAACCAGGGCGTCCAGCGCCGAGGACTCGCCAGAGACGACGACAGCCGAGCGGCCGTTGACCACCGCGACGTCCGCCTGCTCGGGGTCGATGTCCAGTCCGGCCAGCAGTTCGCGGGCCCGCTCGGAGCTGCACGCCAGCGACACCATGCCCGCCGACCCCGACAGCTCGACGAGCAGCTTGCTGCGCAGCGCCACCACGCGGGCGGCGTCGCGAAGGCTCAGCGCGCCCGCTACGTACGCCGCGGCGATCTCGCCCTGGGAATGGCCGATGACGGCGTCCGGCGCCACGCCAACCGAGCGCCACAGCTCAGCCAGCGACACCATCACGGCGAACAGCGCCGGTTGCACGACGTCGACCCGGTCCAGGCCGGGCGCACCCGATTCATCGATCCCCGAGTCGCTGCGCTCCTGCCCGCCGGAACCCCGCAGCACGTCGATCAGCGACCAGTCCACGAACTCCGACAGGGCTTCCGAGCAAGCGCGAAGCTGCTCGGCGAAAACCGGTGATGCGGACATCAGCTCGATACCCATGCCGAGCCACTGGCTGCCCTGGCCAGGGAAGACGAACGCGACCTTGCCCGCGGGCGTGGCGGTGCCGGTGATGGTCCGTGCGCCGAGGTCGCCGGTCGTCAGCTCCGAGAGTCGGGCGAGCAATTGGTCGCGGTCGGCGCCGAGCACCACCGCGCGGTGCTCGAACGAGGTGCGCCCGGCCAGCGTCCACGCGACGTCGCGGCCGTCGAGCTCCTGGTGGCGTCCGAGGTGCTCGGCCAGCTTGAGGGTCTGCCCACGAAGCGCCTCCGCCGACTTGGCCGACAGCACCCAGGGCAGCAGCTTCGGATTCGGAGTCGGGTCAGTGGCCGCCTCGACGGCAGGCGCCGACTCGAGGATCACGTGAGCGTTGGTGCCGCTGATGCCGAAGGACGAGATGCCCGCGCGGCGGGGCGTGTCATCGGCGGGCCACGGCTGCGCCTCGATCAGAAGGGACACCGCACCCGCGGTCCAGTCCACGTGCGGGCTCGGGGCGTCCACGTGCAGCGTGGCGGGCAGCTGTTCGTGCCGCATCGCCTCGATCATCTTGATCACGCCCGCGACGCCCGCCGCGGCCTGCGTGTGGCCCATGTTCGACTTCACCGAACCCAGCCACAGCGGCCGCGTCCGGTCCTGGCCGTAGGTCCCCAGCAGTGCCTGGGCCTCGATCGGATCGCCGAGCGGGGTGCCGGTGCCGTGGCCCTCGACGACGTCGACCTGCGAAGTGGACAGCCCGGCGTTGGCGAGGGCGGCGCGCACCACGCGTTGCTGCGATGGCCCGTTCGGCGCGGTCAGCCCGTTGGAGGCGCCGTCCTGATTGACCGCGGAGCCGCGCACCAGCGCGAGCACCGGATGCCCGAGCCGTTGCGCGTCGGACAGCCGCTCGACGGCGAGCACGCCGCCGCCCTCCGCCCAGCCGACGCCGTCGGCCGCTCCCGCATACGGCTTGCACCTGCCGTCGGGCGCCAGCCCGCGATGACGGCTGAACTCCACGAAGATGGTCGGGGTGGCGTTGACGGTGACACCGCCCGCGAGCGCGAGATCGCACTCGCCGAGGCGCAGGGCCTGGACCGCCATGTGCAGCGCGACCAACGACGACGAGCACGCGGTGTCGATCGAGACTGCGGGGCCCTCCAGCCCCAGCACGTACGCCACGCGGCCCGATGTCACGCTCGACGTCATGCCCGTCAGCCGGTAGCCCTCGATGCTGTCGGCGGACATGCCGTAGCCGCCTGCGATCACGCCCGCGAAGACACCTGTGGCGCTGCCGCGCAGCGACGTCGGGTCGACGCCTGCCCGCTCCAACGCCTCCCACGACAGCTCGAGCAGCATGCGCTGTTGGGGATCCATCGCCAGCGCCTCGCTTGGTGCGATCCCGAAGAAGCCCGCGTCGAAGTCGGCGACGTTCTCGACGAAGCCTCCGGAGCGGGCGTAGGACTTGCCTGGCGCATCCGGATCGGGATCGAACAGCCCGTTGACGTCCCAGCCTCGATCGGCGGGCATGTCGGTCACCACGTCGCGGCCATCGGCCACCATGTTCCAGAGACCCTCGGGCGAGTCGACGCCGCCGGGATACCGGCACGCCATCCCGACCACCGCGATGGGCTCACCAGAGCGCTCCAACAGGGACCGGTTCTGATTCTTCAGCCGATCGATCTGGACGAGCGCCCTGCGCAGCGCTTCGGTGGCGTTCTGGAGTTGATCGGCCATACGGTGTGCCATCCCTGTTCTGGCCACGCCGGTGTGGTGACCCTGAAGTATTCGATTCCGTTCGTCCGTTGGATGAGCCTAGGAGCTGGCGGCGGACTGCACGAACGGTGTGAGTTCATTGTGTTCCCCGGGTGCCGCGAGTTGTCACGTACCTGCATACACTCGGGCACTCCGGGGACTTGGATGCATCACCAGGCGAGACGACGGGGTTGGACGATGGCACTCGGCGCAGGCGACCGGCGCGTTCACGCAGCGCACCGGTATGGCGCCGTGGCATTGGACGCCGCTGCGGGCGCCGGAACGGGTGTGGTCCGCAGCATCGTGGGAGGTAAGGGCCATGCGCTGGCCTCCATGGCGGCCGTCGGGCTGCCGGTGCCGCCCGCCTTCTGCGTGACCGCCGAATGGTGTGAGAACTGCGCGGACGACCCGGCCGAGGTGGTCGACCGCATGTGGCAGGACGTGCTCGGCGGGCTGCAGTGGCTCGAGGCTCAGACGAAGCGGACCTTCGGCAGCGGCCCGCATCCGCTGCTGCTCGCGGTCCGCAGCAGCGGCGTCACGTCCATGCCGGGCATGCTCGAGACCATTCTCGACGTCGGGATCGACGATGCGGTCGCCGCAGCGCTCGCGAACCTGCACTCCGCCGAGTTCGCCCGCGACACCCTTGAGCGCTTCCGCCGGGGTTACCGACGCGCCGTGCCATCCCAGGGCTTGGTGCCAGACGCACCGCTCGAGCAGCTGCGTGGCGCGATCGAGGCGGTCGTGTCGTCGTGGTCGTCGAGTCGGGTGGCGTCGTACCGGGCCCATCATGGGCTGCGCCGGCCCGATGGCGTCGCAATTCTCTTGCAGGCCATGGTCTTCGGGAATCTCGACGTCCGATCGGGCACCGGCGTCCTGTTCACCAGGAACCCCTCGTCCGGCGCGTCGGATCCCTTCGGCGAATGGCTGGCCGCCGCCCAGGGTGACGACGTGGTGTCGGGCACCAGCGACTGCGAACCCCTCGGTGCGCTCCGCGACCAGCTACCGGAGGCGTACGACGAGCTGATCGAGGCGGGTCTGCGCCTGGAACGGATTGGCGCCGACGTCCAGGACGTCGAGTTCACGATCGAGGCGGGCAGGTTGTGGCTACTGCAGTCGCGGGTGGCGCAGCGCTCGCCGCGGGCTGCGCTGCGGCTGGCGCTGGCGTTCCGGAAGGAGGGCGTCATCGACGACGCCGAGGTGCTGATGCGCGTGACTCCCGCCCAGCTCGAAGCCGTCATGTCGGAGCGGTCGGCCCGCGAATCGGCGGGATCACCCCTGGCCACGGGCGTGCCCGCCTGCCCCGGCGTGGTGTCGGGTCTGGTCTGCACGACGAGCGACGAGGCCATCGACGCGGCGGAGGAGGGCCTGGACGTGATCCTGGTGCGCCCGACCACGAGCCCCGACGACGTCGCGGGAATCATGGCCGCCAGGGGCGTCGTGACCGAGGTCGGCGGCGCAAGCAGCCACGCCGCCATCGTCGCCCGTGAACTGGGCAGGCCAGCGGTAGTCGGCTGCGGGAGCGGGCTCAGCGCCAGGCTGGCGGGCCGGATCATCACCGTCGACGGCGATACGGGTGAGGTGCGCGAGGGCGCTGCGGAGCCGTCGGCGGTGGTCGACACTCCCGAACTGCGCCGGTTCGCCGACATCGTCCGTGCGACGAGTCCCCTGCGGGCCCACGCCGACGGGGACTACCCCGCCCTTGCCGATGCCTCCGAGTCGTCGGTGCGCGCCGCGCTGGCAGCGGGGCTCACCGACGTGGTGTCGACGACGCCGCTGCCGGCCATGCACGTCGCAGCGCGGCTGGCGAGGGGCTAGTGACCGGCACGACCGAGTTGTCGATCCTGCAGGCCGTCCGCCTCAAGGGTCGCGTCAGCAGGGCAGACCTGCCCGAGGCAGACGCGTTGATCGACTCCGGCCTTCTCACCGACGGCGCAACGGTGCGGCTCACGGCCGAGGGGCGCGCCAGGCTGGGGGAGCTGCTCGCCGCCGAGCGGGCCACCGTGGACGCCGCGGCGGCGGACCGCGTCTACGACGGTTTCGGTGCGATCAACGCCGACTTCAAGTCCGTCATCTCGCAGTGGCAGCTCGACAAGGCCGGGCCCGCAGCCGACGACGCCGCCGGTGTGGTGCTGGCCCGCGTCGGCGAGCTTCATCGTGCCGTCGTGCCGGTGATCCACGGGGCGGCCGGCCTGGTGCCGCGGCTCGGCGCGTACGCCGGACGTCTTGACGCCGCGCTGCGACTCTCGCAGGCCGGTGACATGGCGTGGCTGACCCGCCCGCTGGTCGACTCGTACCACACGGTGTGGTTCGAACTTCACGAGGAACTGATCGGCCTCGCCGGCCGGACCCGCGAGAGCGGCTGATTCGCCGACTGCCCGCTTGTTTACGGGGGCTCCCGCGTTTTGCGTGCAACAAGCGTGCGCTCGACGTGGGGTGATGTGCGAAGCTGGCGTCGTGACCGGTGAGAAGGTGCGTGTCGTGGTCGGTGACGACCATCCGCTCTTCCGCGACGGCGTGGTGCGAGCGCTCAACTCGAGCGGTTCGATCGACGTGGTCGCCGAGGCCGACGACGGAGTCTCGGCACTGGCGCTGATCCGCGAACACGGGCCGCAGGTGGCGCTTCTGGATTACCGGATGCCAGGACTGGACGGGGCGCAGGTCGCCGCCGCCGTGAAGCGCGACGCGCTTCCGACGCGGGTGCTGTTGATCTCCGCGCACGACGAGTCGGCGATCGTGTACAGCGCGCTGCAGGAGGGCGCGGCGGGGTTCATCTCCAAGGAGTCCAGCCGCGCCGAGCTCGTCGACGCGGTACTGAACTGCGCGAAGGGCCGTGACGTCGTCGCACCCAACCTCGCCGCCGGGCTGGTCGGAGAGATCCAGCGCCGCAACACCTCCGACACCCCGACGCTCAGCGCCCGCGAACGCGAAGTGCTCGTCCTCATCGCTGGCGGGCAGACCATCCCGGCGATGGCGAAGCAGATGTACCTGGCGCCGTCCACGGTGAAGACCCACGTCCAGCGTCTCTACGAGAAGCTCGGGGTCGGGGACCGCGGCGCCGCCGTCGCAGAAGCGATGCGCCGCGGGCTGCTGGAGTAGCGGTGGCCGGCCATTCCCGGCGGATCGTCGACTACTTCGCCGCCGAACCCGTCCGTGTGTCGGCGCTGCTGCGCCTGCCGCTGATCGCGCTGATGGGCTTCCTGGTCTGGCTGTGGGAGGTCAACAGCTGGCTGCCCGAGGTCTACACCACGATCCTCGGCGCCTACGCGGTCGCCGCCGTGCTCTGGGCGGTGCTGGTCTTCCGCGGCCCGGTCCCGTCGTGGGGCGGGTGGCTCTCCACCGGCGTCGACGTGCTGGCGGTGGTGTCGCTGTGCGTCGTGTCCGGGGGTGCGACTGCCGCGCTGCTGCCGGTGTTCTTCCTGCTGCCGCTCTCGGTCGCCTTCGGTGACCGGCCGATCCTGACCGGCGTGCTTGGGGTCGGCACGGCGGTGTGCTACCTCGGCGCGTGGGTCATTTACTCCAAGCGCGACGACCACGTCGGTCTGCCCGACGTCGTCTATCTCCAGTTCGGCTTCCTGCTGTGGCTGGCGGTGGCCACCACGGCGCTGTGCGTGGTGCTGACCCGCCGGGCCGCGCGGGTCACCGCGCTGCTCGACGTCCGCCGCAGGTTGGTCGCGGAGTCGATGCAGGCCGACGAACGCACGAATCGCGTACTGGCCGAACACCTGCACGACGGCCCGCTACAGATCCTGTTGGCCGCGCGGCTGGAACTCGACGAGGTGCGCGGGCGACTTCCCGACCCCGCTCTGGACATGGTCTACGCGGCGCTCAACGACACGGCGGCGGGGCTGCGTTCCACGGTCACCGCGCTACATCCGCAGGTGCTCGCTCAACTCGGGCTCACGCCGGGGGTGACGGAACTGATGCGCCAGTACGAGGGCCGTGGCGACTTCGCCGTCGACGCCGAGCTGGAAGACGTCGGCAGGCCTGCCTCGCAGGCCCTGCTCTACCGGGCGGCGCGCGAATTGCTCGCCAACATCACCAAGCACGCCGACGCGGGTGTGGTCACCATCCGCCTGTTCCGCAGCGGCGACCGGATCGTGCTCACCGTCGCCGACGACGGCGCGGGTTTCGAGCCGTCGATCGTCGAGCAACGCGTCGCTCAGGGACACATCGGATTGGCCTCGTTGCAGGCTCGGTTCGATGCGATGGGCGGCGCCATGTCGATCGAGTCGACACCAGGACACGGCAGCACGGTGACGGTGACGTCGCCGCCAGAAGGCTCCTTGGCCGAGTAAGCAGTCTGCGTCATTCGCCGAAGCTGAAGTGGAGTCCGTGGTGGTGGCGGTGCCACTGGCCACCGGGGTGGGCCGACGGGGGCGGCGTCGCGCGGGTGTTGGGCGAGTGGAAGTTCCCCCTATCGTTCGACGAGATGGACGGGGCGGCGTTGGCTGCTCCCGCCGTGCCGAGGACGGCCCCGCCGGCGATGCCCGCGGCGACGAGCGGCAGAGCGAGGTAGCGGGCCAGTTTGCGAACGGTAGTGATGTTCATTGCGTAAACTCCTGTGTCAGTGAGGATTTGGTGATCCCCGCCGGCTTGTTCCGGCGTTGACACAACTATGTCGCAATGTTGGGCACCGGTATGTCCGGCGACCGGCGGGCACACGGGATGAATCGCGTGTCCACCGATCGGGGGAGGCGCCAGTCGGATCAGGCGGCGCTACCGCGCAGTGCGTCACGTGCGCGGTCCAGCAGCGAGGCGAACGGACCGACGGCGAAGTTGACGAACGCCGACTCGACGCCCGCATGGGGGTGAGTGGGCGCGATGCGCTCGGCGACCTCGACGGCCGTCGCCAGCTTGACCAGTTCCTCGGGTTCGAGCTGCTCGGAGAGCAGGGTGAACTCCTCGGCCTCCTCGAGATCCGCATGCGCGGTGACGGCCGCCTGCAAGTGGATGAGGGCCTTGCTGAATTCGGCTGTCCCGCAGGGGAGTTTCTCGAGTTCACTCAATGCGATCTTCGACTCGTGCTCCTCGGCGAGCCGGGCGCGGGCCACCTCGGCGCCGCCGTCGATCTTCCTCCGGACGCGCGGGTGCACCATCATCTCCTCGGCCGTCTCGTGAACGGCCAACAGGGTGCGCAGCCGGGTGAAGGCATCCCGCTGACGAAAGGGTTCCGCGGCAGTGATCGGCACTGCCGCGGAACCCCGCAGGGCTAGTAGTCGGTCTCGAACATCGAGTCCTGCATACGGCGTAACTGGACGAGCAGCGCGTTCTCGTCGCGCAACTCAACGTCGTCGTAACGCAGGTAATCACCGGCCGGGATGTCGCGCTTGACCTTGGCGCCACGGGCCAGTGCGAACGGGAGGTAGCCACCGCTCTTGACGATCGATGCCTTCTCGACCCGACCTGCGGTGCACTCGCCGCCGATCTCATCGATCACCTCGCCGGCCTTGAGGTCTTTCTTGGTCAGTGCCATGACGTCGGCGTACCGTCGATCGAGCTTGGGGGCGATGGACGGCCGCCCGTGGAGGACGGCGTAGGCGATCGAGATCGGAGCCTGGATCGACACGTAGTGATACGGGGTGTAGAAGATGCCTGCCGCGGAGTTGCCGCCGCCGGTGAGCAGTTGGGCGCGGATCTCGGCGCTGTTGGGGGCCATATTCCCAAGCCCCGCCATGTCACTCATATACACGCGCTGCAGTTCGTTGACGACGCGAACGACCACGAAGCACCAAACCGGCTGTGCATCAGGGCCTTCCGCGGGAAGAATGCGCTCGACCACGCCACTGCGGCTCAGGATTCCGCCGTTGGCCTCAATGTCGAGCAGCCTCGGCACCTCGGTGGCGAAGGTGCCGAACGACGCCTCCGGACCATGCATGCCGCGCACGTCGGGAACCAGGCCCGTCGCATTCGCGATCATCGCGCATTCCTCGTTGGTCTTGGAACCGTCGATGAACGATGCGAACAGCGCCAGGTTCTTCTGCACCGTCGCCGCGGCGAACCGATCCAGGTACTCGTGGGCGTTGTTCTTGTGCCACTTGAGGTCACCGCCGCCATAGTCGTTGCGTCCAGCGGCGATGATCTCGAATCCGAGCGCTTCGGCCTCGTCGTAGAGCGCCTTCACCACGCCGGGCTCATCGCCGTGGACACCGGTGTAGACGACCCCGACGTTGTCGGCGAGTTTCTTGAGGATGTTGCCGATCACGACGTCGCCCTCGACGTTGAACGTGACGAGGTGCTTCTTGGCCATGAGTGTGCCGAAGGCGATCTCGGCGAAGACGAAGGGATTGCCGGTTGCCTCGACGACCACCTCGATCTCCGGCAGGCTCCACGCCACCTGGGCATTCGACGAGCAGACCCGTTTTCCTAGGGCCAGCGCCTCGCGCGCCTGCTGTACCGTCTCGCATACCTCGATGGTTGCCGAGTCCACTCCGGCTTCCTTGAGAGCTGCGACGGCCTTGTTCGAGTCGATGTCGATCACTACCAGGGCGTCCATGCCGATCGCGGTGATGATCTGTTGAACCATCGGCCCACCCATGGCACCGGTGCCGATGACCGCGACGCGAATGGGCCCGGCAGCCGCTTCTCGTTCCCGCAAGGCGTCGTTGATTCCGAACATGTCGTACCGA
The DNA here is from genome assembly GCF_050701675.1 of Mycobacterium sp. Lineage (GTDB taxonomy): Bacteria > Actinomycetota > Actinomycetes > Mycobacteriales > Mycobacteriaceae > Mycobacterium. Next base: position 16,199 of record NZ_JBOGDD010000853.1, read on the forward strand.
TCCTTCTTCGATTGATGTGGGGCAGGTTGATTGATCATCAGTCCCGCTGATGTTAACGCGTTAACCGTAGGGACGGATTCCGCCGCATGTCAAGCATCGATTGAGAATCGCCGACGCACCGCGGGCGTCGCACCATCGGATCGAGATGGTTAACGGTGGTCCAAGTGGATTCGGCACGTTAGTCTTTGGATCGATGCCCAGTACCCCCGGGGGCCGTCGATGGCATCGGTTGCCCAAGCGCTGAACCTGTCGAGCGCAACGGTGTCCAACGCCTACAAACCGCCCAGACAAATCATCGGCCGACCTGTGCGATCGAATCGTGGCCTACGCGCGCACGGTGGGATACGTGGACCCCAATCCCGTGGCCCGTCAGCCTTCCCGGGGCTGCACCGACACCATCGGATGGGTGTTCGTCGATGAGCTGCGCTACGCCCTTCACCGAGCCCCCGTCGGCTTCATCGAGGGGCTGATCGATGGTGTGCCCGTCGCGTTGTCGTTAAGGACTTCGACCGGGCCCGCGCCCCGCATCTGACGAAACAAGTCGGGCCGTGTTCCTTGACACATCCAGACCCGCATCCTACGGTCTAGCTGACAAGAGGTTAATGCGTTAACAACGCTCCTCGGGTCGGACGTCACGTTTGAACCACTCTGTCCAACAACGTAAGGAGCCTCAGGATGAGCTCGTCAACACCTCGGCGTCGGCAACGACGGATTCGTTCGGCACTACTGGCCGCGGCTGCCTCCATGGTGTTCGTCGCCGCGGTCGGCTGCTCGTCGACCGGAGGCAAACAGGACACCGCGACGTCTTCCACCGGTGCGGGACATGCCGATACGCCTCGCATGGTTTTTGCGATGATCACCCACGAGGTCCCGGGTGACGCGTTCTGGGACATCATCCGCAAGGGCGCCGAGGCGGCCGCCGCGAAGGACAACGTAGAGCTTCGCTACTCGTCGGACCCGGAGGCTCCCAACCAGGCCAACCTTGTACAGAGCGCCATCGACAGCAAGGTCGACGGTATCGCCCTCACCCTGGCCAAACCCGATGCGATGCGCGCGGCAGTCAAGGCCGCCCAGGACGCCGATATCCCAGTTGTCGCATTCAACGGCGGTTTCGACCAGTACAAGTCGATGGGCATCCGGGAGTTCTTCGGCCAGGATGAGCAGAGGTCCGGCGTGGCCGCGGGCGAACGACTCACCGGCGAAGGCGCCAAGAAGGTGCTATGCGTGATCCACGAGCAAGGCTCCGTGATCCACGAAGCTCGTTGCAACGGTGTGGCGCAGGGCTTTAAAGGTCAGACCCAATTCATCAACGTGAACAGCAAAGATATGCCCGCCGTCGAGTCGACCATCACGGCCAAACTTCAGCAAGACCCGTCAATTGATCACGTAATGGGGCTGAGCGCGGCTATTGCGCTGACGGCGGTCCAGTCAGTCGCCAACGCTGGGAGTGACGCGAAAGTGGTCACGTTCGATACTAGTTCCGCGCTCGCTGACGCAATCGAAGATGGCAAGGTCGAGTGGGCGGTCGACCAACAGCCATTCCTGCAGGGTTACCTGGCTGTGGATGCGCTGTGGCTGCTCCGCACCAATGGCAACGTGGTCGGTGGCGGACAACCGGTGCTGACGGGACCCGCATTCGTCGACCATTCCAACATCGACGCAGTCGCTGAACTGGCAAGAGGAGGAACCCGCTGAACCTCGCGCGGGGAGATGACACACGATAGGACGTGAGGACAGGCCACCGGGTAACGCTTTGAACCCGGTGGCTTTCCCTGTTTTTAGAAAGGCGCGCCTGGTCACGGACCGAGCAGCGCCACGATCACCACAATGATGGGTATCGACACAACTGTGGTCCACAGGATGGCGTCCCGTGCGAGGGCTTCGTTCCGCTGGTACACCGAGGCGTAGGTGTTGATGTTCTGGGCGGCGGGTAGCGCCGCGAGCATAGTGACCGTCAGAAGTTGGGTGGGGGAGGCGTGGAATCCCCACCGCGCCACGCAGTAGGCGCCCGACGGCATCAGTAATGTCTTGACGGCTATCACCGACACCAAGTCCAGTTTATCTTCGCGGTGTGAACGGCAATTCAGCGTGCTCAGCGAGATGCCAGTTGTTTCACCACAGTTCCATTTCCACACGCGGGGAATAGCTGTACGGCGCACTTGCGACCGGCCGTCGTCTGCTCCCGTTGGTCGCCGCGGTGAGTATCCGGGTCCGAAGCCGTGCGGTAACGACTGTTTGATTTGGTTACAGCAGGGATTCGGTGATGAGTACCTTGGTCGAATTCTCCGGATCCATCGACGTCTGGACCGCCAAGGCCGCATCGTTGATCGAGAATCGGTGAGAGATCATGTCCTGGAACGGAACCGTCTTATGGTGGCGGGCCAAGAGTGCAAGTGTTCCGGCATATGAACCCAGATCCTCGCCACCGGTACCCATGATGGTGAGGCTCCTGCCGCAGATGACCGCCGGATTGAACTGCTCTTCGCCCATGTCGACGAATGCGCCCACTTCCAGAATCGTGCCGCCGTCGCGAACCATGCGCGACGCCGCGGCGAACGAGCCGGGAAAGCCGGTCGCGTTGATGACGACATCGGCACCGCCGGAGCACAACTCGTGAACATCGCCGATACCGTCGTCGCCTGGCCCTATCTCAATGGTGTCGGCGCCGACCAGGCGTCGGGCCAACGCAAGCCTCTTCTCCGACCGGTCGACCGCGATCACTCGACCTGCACCCATGAGGGCGGCCTTGACGAGATGGGCCACACCCAGCGACCCCACACCCACCACGACGACGGCGTCTCCGGGCAGAAAACCACCTGGCCGCCGGAGGCCGGTGGCGCGTTCCAGACTGTGGGTGACAGCGAAGATCTCGGTGAGCACTGCGACATCGGATGGGAGTTCTTCCGGGACTTTGAATATCGCGGTGCGCGGCTTGAGGTATAGATACTCCGACCAGCCGCCGAACAGGTGGGGAGTCTGGTCGCAGCTCAGCGAGTTTCCGTAATTCGCAAGGTTGCGGCACAGATAGTAGGGGAATCCGGCAAGGCAGTATCCGCAGTGGCCACAGGCGACATTGGGAGCAGGGACGACCCGGTCGCCCACCGCGAGTTCGGTTCCATCGTAAGCGAACACGCCACCTGGACCAATGGCCTCGACGACGCCGAGATTCTCATGGCCCTGGATGATCGGGAACGGCGTGGTCCGTTCCATCTTGGTCCCGGCGTATTGCACGGTCTCGCCGCGGAAGGTGTGTTTGTCAGTTCCGCAGATTCCCGAAGCGATCATCCGCAGCAGGACTGCTCCCGGTTCCAATGCGGCGGGTTTGGGGTACCGGCGAATCTCGATTCGGTGCGGCTCGAGGAGGGTGGCTGCGCGAACGTCGCTCACGTGAGAGCCCTTTCGGCTGGGGATGGGAAGCGCACCTCGTCGAGCACCGCAGACCGTTGGATCGGCGGCGGAGAGGTATGCGTGATCATCAAGTTAACGCGTTAACCGTACTGGGGTCGGCGATTCCGGTCAACCCTGGCCGGATGACCGGCTGTGCGGCTGATGACTTGGGCCACGCGCCGCCGCCTGTCACGTCCACCCTCGGCCGGCGAAGACGTACGCTTCCTGAATGATTGCCGTTCAGCAGTGGCCGTGCTGATGACCAGCTCATCGGGACAACTGGCAATGCCATGGGAAACCGCCGTGGGCCTACCGCTCGACCATTCGCAGTGGGCCGCATGGTGAGAGCGCCCCGTGGCCCGTCGCTGGCTTCGGTTGCAGAGGCGTTGCAGCTGTCGAACGCGACGGTGTCCAACGCCTACAACCGGCCGGACAAACTCTCAGCGGAGTTGCGCGCGCAGATTCTCGCCTATGCCGCCACGGTGGGATATGCGGGTCCCAATCCGGTGGCCCGGCAGCTGTCTCGTGGCCGCACCGACACGATCGGTCTGGTGTTCTCCAACGAACTCACCTATGCGTTCGCCCATCAGGCTGCCGTCGGGTTCCTTGACGGACTGACCAGCGTGTGCGAAGGCACCGAGTACAACCTACTCATCATTCCGACCGGAGCCACTGCCGGCGACCGCCGCGTTTCGAAGATCTCCAGTGCGGCTGTGGACGGAATCATCGTCTACTCGCCTCCAGATGGAGACGTTCGGCTGGAGGCGGTGCTTCACCGAAACGAACCGGTGGTCGTCGTCGAAGGGCCAAAGATGCCTAAACGCGCCGCCTGGGTCGGATTGGACGATCGTGAGGCAGGAAAGACGGTTGCGAACCACCTGCTTGGACTGGGCCACAGACAGTTCGGACTCATAACCTTTGCTCGCGGGCTGCGCCCCTCGCCGGGGATCATCGCGCCGGCCAACGTTGCAGGCGGGGAGTACCGCGTTCCTCGCGAACGGATCGTAGGTGTCGTCGATGCGCTGTCAACCGCGCCGGGTACACAACTGACGGTCTTCGAGTGTTCCCAGGGACCAAGCTCGCGAGAAGCCGGTGCCGCGGCCACAACCGCGTTGCTCGACGTCAGGCCAGACATCACCGCAATCATCTGCCTCGACGATGCATTCGCTCTCGGAGCTCTCGATGCTGCGCGTCAGCGCGCACTGAACGTGCCGGAACAGCTGAGCGTCACCGGGTTTGACGATATCCCGGAGGCCGAGTGGGCGGGGCTGACGACCATTCATCAGCCATTGAAGAGAAAGGGAGAAATTGCCGCCAGCCTGGTACTCGACGCTAAAGAGCACGCCAGGCGCCGGCACAGTGTCGTCGTCTTGCCGTGCGAGCTTCGGGTGCGCCGGACAACGGCAAAAGTACGCAAACGGAGCCGGTGACCCCTCTCTTCCGCGCTCAGGATTTTGCGGCCAACTCCGCAGATAATGTCCTTTGGGTCGATCTTGAAGGTCGGGGTCGCCGAATGCGTCGGTGCGTGAGCTAACGCCGTCCGCGTGACACCGATAACGGGGCGGCTGGGTTCCGTGCTGCAGGCGCTTTCGCCGTCGCGTTGACTGCGCCTTGGTCGTGGGTGGCAACGGCCCACGCCGAGGGGTTCGCGCAACTCGGTAAAGTGCCGGTGCTGGCATCGTCGACGTGCGACCGTAGCGTCAGCATTGAGGCCCAGGTGGCGCCGGTGCAGGTCGACGATCGCCTCGAGGGGCACGCGGGTGCTGGTGCGCCAGGCCGACGTTGACTAAATCGGTAGTTGTCGGCGTCCACCGCTCCTGAGCGATCGCTGCTGCCATGTACTTCTCGCCTGGGGGTCGGCCTCATGGCCGCCACCACAGCTTTTCCTCCGGTCTACGTCGACAAGCCCCGCGCGATCACCAGACGCTGAATCTGGTTGGTGCCCTCGAAGATCTGGGTGATCTTCGCTTCGCGCATGTAGCGCTCGACGCGGTAGTCACGGGTATAGCCCGCGCCGCCGAACACCTGGACGGCGTCGGTGGTGACCTTCATCGCCGCGTCCGTGGCGACCAGTTTCGCCACGCTGGCCTGCGTCGAGTACGGCCGCCCAGCATCCCGTCTGCGCGCGGCGTCCAAGTAGGTGGCCCTGGCGCTGACCACGGCCGCAGCCATGTCGGCCAGCAGGAAGCCCAGCCCCTGGTGGTCGATGATCTTGCGGCCGAACGTCGTTCGCTCATTCGCGTAGCGGCACGCGTCGTCGAGCGCCGCCTGCGCGATACCCACGGCCACCGCCGCGATGCCCAGTCGGCCGGAGTCGAGCGCGCTGAACGCGATCTGCAGTCCCTGGCCCTCGGCCCCGATGAGTCGGTCCGCGTCGAGCCGGGCGTTGTCGTAGAACGCCGACGTCGTAGGAACGGCGTGCAGACCCATCTTCTCCTCGGGCTTGCCGAAGCTCAGGCCCTCGAGCTGGCCGGGCACCAGGAAGCACGAGATACCCCTGGAGCCATCACCCGTGCGGGCGAACAGCGTGTAGAAGTCGGCGACGCCGCCGTGGGTGATCCAGGACTTCGATCCGTTGATGACGTAACCGCCGTCGACCGGCACGGCTGCGCATCGCAGTGCCGCCGCATCGGACCCCGCCTGCGGCTCGGACAGGCTGTACGCGCCGATCTGCTCGCCCGACAGCATCTCGGGCAGCCAGCGCTGCTTCTGCTCGTCGCTGCCGAACGTCAGGAGCGGGTGCGACGACAGGCTGTGCACACTGACGGCCACCGCGACGGCAGCCCAGCGCGCGGCGATCTCCTCGAGCACCTGGAGGTAGACCTCGTACGGCTGCCCGCCACCGCCCCACTCCTCTGGCTGGGGCAGGCTCAGCAGACCCGCCGCACCGAGTTGCGCGAACACCCCATCGGGGTACCTCTCGGTGCGCTCGTGCTCGTCGACGATCGGATCAAGCACCTTGTCCGCGACGTCGCGGGTGAGCGCGATGAGCTCGACGGCGTCGTCAGACGGCAGGAGGCGGTCCACTGGCATGGTTGGACATCCTAGTTTCCGTCAGGCCTGGTTTGTGAAGCGCGGTATCAGACCCCTACGTGCAGCGCCGAGTTGATCGCGTCGACGCGGTCCTTGGCGTCGCCGAACAGCATCTGGGTGTTTTCCCGGAAGAACAGCGGGTTCTGGACGCCTGCGTAGCCGGAGGCCATGGAGCGTTTGAAGACGATGACGTGGTCGGCGTTCCACACCGTAAGTACCGGCATGCCGGCGATGGGGCTGCTCGGGTCCTCGGATGCGGCCGGGTTGACGGTGTCGTTGGCGCCGATGACCAGGACGACCGAGGTGCCGTCGAAGTCGTCGTTGATCTCGTCCATCTCGAGCACGATGTCGTAGGGCACCTTGGCCTCGGCAAGGAGCACGTTCATGTGGCCGGGCAGCCGGCCCGCGACGGGGTGGATGCCGAACCGGACGTTCACACCGCGGTCACGTAGCTTGCGGGTCAGGTCGGCGACGCCGTACTGAGCTTGGGCGACGGCCATGCCGTAACCGGGTGTGATGATCACCGATGTGGCGGACTCGAGCAGTTCGGCCGCGCCCTCGGCGGTGATCTCGCGGTGCTCGCCGTAGTCCTTGTCCTCGGCGGGCCCGGCTTCGATACCGAATCCGCCAGCGATGACGGAGATGAACGACCGGTTCATCGCCTTGCACATGATGTAGGAC
>NZ_JBOGDD010000854.1:0-1797 GCF_050701675.1 Mycobacterium sp.
CACTCGAGGTGGCCCGCATCCGCAAGCGCGTGATCCGCGCAGGCGTTCGGGTGCAGACGAACACTGCGGTGACCGCCATCGGACCCGACTCGGTGACCACGGCCTGCGTGTTCACCGGCGACGAGGACCAGACGGCCGCGGACGCGGTCGTTCTCGTCACCGCCCGACTGCCCGAGAACCGACTTCTGGACGCCCTCCAGGCACGCGAATCGGAGTGGGGGCCTGCGGGACTCAAGAGCGTGCGTGCCGCCGGAGATGCCTGGGCGCCTGCCACCATCGCCGCTGCCGTCTGGGCCGGACATCGTTACGCCGAAGAGCTCGACGAGCCGACCGACGAGCGGCCGGTGCCATTCCGGCGCGAAGTCACCGAGCTCAGCACCGAAGTTGGCGTGTTCCTTCCCATCACCCCCGTCGAACCGGCGCGCAGCCGGTGATCCGAATACTCCAAGGAGCAAGCATTGGCAACCACGACCGCTGAACCCACGACCCTCGCCCAGTGGACGGACCTCGCAGGGCACGTGCAACCGAGAACCGGCATCTTCATCGACGGTGACTTTCGCGCCGCGACATCGGGCGCCACGTTCGACACGGTCAACCCCGCAACCGGTGAACTTCTGGCTGCCGTCGCGTCGTCGAGTCAGGTCGACGTCGACGCCGCGGTGGCCTCCGCCCGCACAACCTTCGAATCCGGCGTGTGGTCGAAAACGTCTCCTGCACACCGGAAACGGGTACTCCTGAGCCTCGCCGAGCTCATCACCGAACACCGCGCCGAACTCGCCCTGCTCGATTCCATGGACATGGGCAAGTTGGTGACAGAGGCGTACAACGTCGACGTACCGTCGGCTGCCGACCTCTTCGCGTTCTACGGAGAAGCGCTGGACAAGATCAACGGTGAGATTGCGCCCACCGAACCGGGCAACTTGGCACTGGTGACCAGAGAGCCCCTGGGGGTCGTCGGGGCGGTGACGCCGTGGAATTTCCCTCTGGACCTTGCCGTCTGGAAGCTCGCACCAGCGCTGGCAGTCGGTAACAGCGTCGTGCTCAAACCTGCCGAACAGGCACCCCTGTCCTCCTTGCTACTGGCAGAACTGGCCGTCGAAGCGGGCCTTCCACCCGGTGTCCTCAACGTGGTCCCCGGACTGGGCCCGACTGCGGGCGCCGCACTCGGTCTTCACGTCGACGTCGACGTGTTGGCCTTCACCGGATCCACCGCGACAGGAAGACGGTTCCTCCACTACGCCGCTGACTCCAACCTGAAGCAGGTGTGGTTGGAGTGCGGTGGCAAGAGTCCGAACCTGGTGTTCGCCGACGCCGACCTCGAACAAGCCGCGGAGATGGCGATTTTCGGGGCGTTCTACAACCAGGGCGCCGTGTGCTCCGCCAACTCGCGGCTACTCGTCCAGCGCTCGATCTCCGAGCAGTTCGTCGCCGACCTCGTCGAAAGAGCGCGATCGCTTCGACCAGGAAACCCCCTCGATCCCGAGGCCGGGATGGGCGCGATCGTCGACGAATCACACACCGACCACGTGTTGGGTTTCGTCGATCGCGCCGGCCAGGAAGGCGAGATCATCGCGGGCGGGAATCGACACACGATCAACGGCCGGGGATGTTTCATCGAGCCAACGATCGTCGCGGGTCTCGGTCCGACAGCCGAACTGGTGACCGAGGAAGTCTTCGGGCCGGTACTTTCCGTCCAGGTGTTCGACGACGACGCTGAGGCAATCACGTTGGCCAACAATACGATCTACGGGTTGGCGGCCTCTGTGTGGACCAACGATTTGCGACGCGCGCACACGG
>NZ_JBOGDD010000855.1:0-5448 GCF_050701675.1 Mycobacterium sp.
CCCCTGCCCGGCGATGGCGATCACCATGCCGACCGAGAGCGGGGATAGGCCGGCCCGGATGGCGACCGGAATGAGCACGGCGCCGACGAGCGGCACGGCGGGGGTAGGCCAGAAGAACAGCGAAATCACGTACGTCACGATCGCTAGCACAATGAAACTGCTTGTCCCGGTTCGCATCACGCGACGAAACGGCGTGACCATGAGCCGGTCGGCGCCCATTTGACGCAACGCCCCGAGCATCGCGGTCACCAACGCGATGATCAGGAAGATGTTGAACAGTTCCTTCGCCGCGACCAAACTGGCGTTGAAGATCGACGACAACCCCGTGATGATGCTGCCCGAGAACGCCCATGCGGTCAGCAATGTCCCGGTGACTGCGGGCACGACGATGTTCTTGCGGAGCGCCATCGTGATGAGGATGACGACGATGCCTGCCAGATAGATCCAGTGCGCCGCCGTGATGTGTGCGTCCATTGGGGGACCCTTCGTTAACTGCTCGTGGGCTGTGCAGTTTGATGCTGGAATGGTCGGCTCGGTCATGGTCCTGGTCAACGACAAGAGTGCACAGCCCCGATGGCTTTCCCCTGTGCATAAGCTCCGAACTTGTCGGTGGTGTGTCCTGCCGTTTCGACGGTGTAACGATCGTCGCGCCGCGGGCACGCGCGGCGTGACGATTTCCCGCGACTGTGCATATTTGCCCAGCTCGTGCCCTCGGCGGTGTGCACCATCGCCTGTCGTCTCACTCCAAATGAGCGGCCCAACATGCGACAGTGGATGTGATATCCAGGCTCACAACATTTTTCGAAGCAGGCAGGCGGCGTACCAAAAACAATGACCGAGGTACGTTCCTCAGCTGAGGCGAATCCGTCCGCGATGGGTCCGGACACGGGCACGCCGCTGGGACTGGCCGCGCTGCTGGCAGGGACACTGGTCGGCACGGTCAGCAACAACGTCGTCAACGTGCCGCTCGGCGCGATACTCGACGAGTTCGACGCCCCGCTCGGCAGCGGCGTGTTCGTGGTGGTCGGCTTCCTACTGGCGATGGCGGCGACCATGCCACTGGCCGGCTGGGTCGGCGACAGGTTCGGCCGACGACGCACCTACTGCGCGGCGCTGCTCGGCACCGCGGTGTGTGCGATCGGTGCGGCAACCGCACCGTCCTTGCCGCTACTGATCGGGTGGCGCACGTTGGGCGGCGTTGCCGCGGCCGCGTTCGGACCGGCAGTGATGGGCCTCATCAGCTGGATGTTCTCGGCCCGGAGCCGCGGCCGGGCCATCGGCGCGTGGGCGTCGGTGAACGGTTTCGGCCAGGCGATCGGGCCGACGATGGGCGGGCTCGTCGCCGACACCTGGGGATGGCGGTGGGTCTTCGTGCCGTTGGTTCCGGTGGCGCTGGCCGGATTCGTCGGCACGCTGCGTTACATCCCGTCCTTCCCAGGTGTCAGGATGCCGTTCGACGTCGCCGGCGCGGCGGCGCTGACGGTGGGCACCGCCCTGTTGGTGCTGGGGTTGGCGCTGATCCCTCGACCGGACATCCCCGGATGGGCGGTCGCGGGGATGGTGGCCGTCGCGGTCGTGGTGTTGGCGTGGTTCGCCTGGCACTGCGCCCGGGTGGAGCATCCGTTCGTTCACGTCCGGCTCGTCGTCGAGTCACGGTTCGCGCGCAGCACGCTGGCCGGTTTCGCCCAGATGTTCTGCCTGGGCGCGACGTTGCTGGCGATCCCGCTCTACCTGGTCGGCGGGGGTTCGTCGGCCTCGATGGCGGGCCTGGTGCTGTTCGCGGTGCCTGCCACGATGGTGCTGCTCGGACCTCTGGTGGGACGGTGGCTCGACCGGCTGCGTCCGAGACGGGTCCTGCGGACCGGGTTAGTCGTCCTGCTGATCGCGCAGATCGCGCTGTCGATCGGCGTGGCCCAGGCACGGCTCGTTCCTGCCGTGTTGATCACCATCCTCGTCGTGACCGGTGCGGGGATCGCGCTGGTGCAGACACCCGCGGCCACCGGCGCAACCCGTTCACCAGCGGGGGCCGACGGCACCGGCCTTGGCCTCTACAACCTGGTCAGGTTCACCGGATCCGCGATGGGGGCGGCGTGGGTGGCGGTCGCGCTCGAGGTTTCGACGTATCCGACCGTGTTCGCCGTATCAGCCGTCGTCGTGGCCATGGGCCTGGCGGGATCGTTCGTAGGACCCGATCCGCAACCCACCTGACGTCAGCGGAAGATGGCTTCGCGCTCAACCGCTGACTGCACCTCGTCGAGTAGGCCCAGGCGGATCGCCAGCCACGCCGTGAACTGGTTCTCCGCCATGCGAACGTCCATCCCCAGTGCCCGCGAGATCCGATCCAGCTTCGCCAGCATGGTGTTGCGGTGCACGTTGAGCACCCGGGCGGTGGCGTTCACGTTGCCACCCTCGGCGAGGTACGCGACGAGTGTGTCGAGCAGGTCCGGTCCGGACCGCAACGGCCCCAACACTTCTCGTACCAGTTGGCGACCGTGCTCCGAATCGGCGACCTGCGACAGGACGGTGAAGCTGCGCAGCTCTTGATACGACGTCGCGCCAGTGCGGTGCAGACGCCGCGCGATGCCGAGGGCGACGCGTGCTTCCCGGTAACCTTCACGAACCTCTCCCGCGCCGCGCGCCGGACGGCCGTAGGCGACAGGGGTCCGCAGCCCGCGCCGCCGCTCGAGTTCCAGCGACATGGCGCAGGCATACTCGGCCATCTCCTCGCGCATCTCGGCGTCTCCCTCGCCGCGCAGCGTTCGCACCACGACGAGGACGTCCCCGATGACTGTCACGTAGGCGTGGACCGACCGGTGCGGAGCCACGCCGGCGGCGTACCGGGCCAGGCGCACCATGCTTGCGGTCGGACTGTCCGCCCCCTGCGGCAGCATGCCGGGGGCGACGAACACCCCGAACCGGTTGTCGAGTTCGATGTCGTGGTGCTCGGCCCTGGCGCGCATGTCGTGTTCGCTGGAGAAACTCCCGTGCACCAGCGCCTGGACGAAGTCGCCGCGAGCGCTTTCCTCGGCCTCGTCCACACTGCGCTGGCGCAGCATCTCCGACCCGACGATGGCGGTCGCTTGTTCGGTGAGCACGGCGTGTCGGGCGAGATCGTGGCTACCCGGGCGGGCGTCGGGCACCAGTATCACCACCCAGCCTTCGAACGACTTGCCCAATCGGATGGCACTCGCCACGGACGTCCAGACGCTGTCGTCCGGCCCCGCGATCGTTTGCACCCTGGTGTCATTTCCATCGGTTCTCCGTGCGGCGGCAGGCAGGTCTGCGGCGAGGACCCGACACACCGATTCCGCGAGGGGCGCCACCGCATCGGCGGCCAGGCCGTTGTGCGCCACCAGGTTTCCGCGGGCGTCGAGCGCCATCGCCGGATTGTGCGCCAGGTTGGACACCTCTCGGATCAGGATCTCGAGTCCGGCACCGCGGTGGAAGAGACCCGCCAGCGAGTGATGCACGTGTGTCGAGTAGCGCATCACGTGTACTTCCTGGCTGAGCGCCCGCTCGGCGAGCAGGCGATTGAGCGCCGCGAAACCCACGGGAATGCCCATCTCGATGACGACGAGATTCGACGGCAGCACGGATCGGGAGAAACTTGGCGGCAGCACCCCATCCACCAGCAGGGTGGCGGCGCCCCTGGCGATCAGAGCGGACATGGCGCCGCTGTTGCCCGCCAGCGCCTCGGGCCTGGCGTACACGGCCACCGCGTCGAGGCGATCGTGCTGGGCGAGCACCTCGCCCAGTGGCAGCACCCAGTTCAGCTCCACGTCGAGCCGGTCTTCACCGGCGACCACGCGGGCGCCCGACATGAGGGACTCGTCGAGCAGTCCGTGCACCGTCATGCGGTCGCCGTTGGTCGATGATTCCGTCATTTGAACGCCCTGTTCGTGTGGTTCGCACCTATTCGATTACCGGATCTGGCCTGCGCACACCATGTGCAGTATGACCGATGATCCGGCGTCAGATCGGTCAAAGTGACCCTCCCGTGGCGTTGAACACCTTGATAGACATGCCAGCGACAGCCGACCACGGGTCCTGCGAGAGAGCGAGAGCCGACCATGCACCAGATCCACCGAATCACCCTCGACGATGCGCTGCCGCTGTTGGCGGCCGGGCGGGCGAAGGCCGAGGAACTCGGCGTGAAGCAGACGCTGTGCGTCTGCGATGACGGCGGCAACGTCATCGCACTGCACCGACTGCCGGGCGCCAGGCTGACCGGTGTGGACATCGCGATGGCCAAGGCCTTCACCGCTGCCGGACACGAGCGGGCCACCCATCTGTTCAACGAGCCACCCAACGGGCCGGCGTTGCCGGGTAACGAAGCCTTCGGAATCAGCCACATGCTGCCAGGGAAGTTCGCCATCTTCGTCGGCGGATTCCCGTTGGTATTCGATGGTCAGATCGTCGGCGGGGTGGGCATCAGCGGCGGCAACGGCGCGCAGGACAAGGCCGTCGGCGCCGCGATGCTTGCTGAGTTCGAGTCGCTCACCGCGTCCGTCGTGCACTGAGACCCGGCTGTGCATCTTGTCCCGCCCGCGGCAGGGTCGTAGGTGATTCTGTCCATGGTTCGCGGCCGGCGACTTGATTAATGTCCTTGGTGCAGCACTGAATTCATCTACTCAGCGTCGAAGATGAAACAACTCAAGCGATTTCGCGGAACGAGATCGCGCAAAACCACCACGAGAAAGGACACTTCGATGACTGCACTCCTCGAGCGGGACGCGTTTCGCGCCGAACTAGAGAACGCCATCAAGGGCCGTGAGGCGAAGAACGCTTCGTTCAGCAAGGCATGGGCGGAGGGCAAGCTGCAGAAGCAACACTTCGCGCGGTGGGCCGAGAACCACTATCACTACGTGGGACCGTTCGCCGACTACCTGGCCAATATCTACGCCAACACTCCCGACCAGTTCACCGGAGCCAAGGACTTCACCCTGCAGAACATGTACGAGGAGGAGCTCGCCGACATCCGGCACACCGACCTGCTCATCAAGTTCGGCGAGGCGTGCGGCACCACCAGGGAACGCATCGAGGATCCCTCGAACATGAACCCGATCACGCGTGGGCTACAAGCCTGGTGCTACGCGGTGTCCCAGCGTGAGCACTTCGTCGTCGCGACGGCGGCGCTCGTCGTGGGCCTCGAGTCGCAGGTGCCCAGCATCTACACCAAGCAGATCATTCCGCTACGCGAGGTGTACCAGTTCACCGAGGACGAGATCGAGTTCTTCGACCTGCACATCACTTCCGACGTGGTGCACGGCGAGCGCGGGTACCAGATCGTGCTCGACCACGCCGACACCCCGCAGCTGCAGCAGCGGTGCCTACAACTGGTTCGGTGGGGCGCGGAGATGCGCTTCTCCTACACCAAGGGGCTCTACGACCACTACGTCGCTCCCGATCTGGAGTCGGCGTCCGTCTGATAGTCGAAATCGTATGGGG
>NZ_JBOGDD010000856.1:0-13566 GCF_050701675.1 Mycobacterium sp.
CGATGATCCTCGACGGCGCCGTCGACCCCAACGCCGACCCGACCGAGGCCGACATCCGTCAGGCCGCCGCCTTCCAGACCGCGTTCAACGACTACGCCGCGGACTGTGCGAAGAGCGCCAATTGCCCGCTGGGCACCGACCCGGCCAAGGCCGTCGACGTCTACAAGAGCCTCGTCGAGCCGTTGGTGCAGAACCCGGCCAAGACCAAGGACCCGCGCGGGCTGAGCTACAGCGACGCCATCGTCGGCACCATCCTGCCGCTGTACTCCCCGAATCTCTGGCGCCATCTGACGCAGGCTCTCACCGAGCTCAAGAACGGCAGCGGCGACACGATGCTGGCGCTGGCCGACCTGTACATGGGCCGCGACGAGCAGGGGCACTACAACAACTCGACCGACGTGCGGGTCGCCGTCAACTGCGTCGACGAACCCCCCGTCACCGATCGGGCCAAGGTCATCGACGAAGACCGGCGCGCCCGCGAGGTGGCGCCGTTCATGAGCTACGGACAGTTCACCGGCGATGCCCCGTTGGGCACCTGCGCGTTCTGGCCAGTGCCCGCCACCTCCAAACCGCACCACATCTCGGTGGCCGGTCTGCCGCCCATCCTGGTCGTGTCGACGACGAACGATCCCGCGACGCCGTACCAGGCGGGTGTCGACCTGGCCAAGGAACTCGGCGGGTCGCTGCTGACGTTCCAGGGCACCCAGCACACGGTGGTCTTCCAAGGCGACACCTGCGTCGACGACATCGCCGCCAAGTACCTCGTCGACGTCGTGGTGCCGCCGCCGGGCGCCCGCTGCTGACGGGTCAAGCCCGCCAATCAATTTCGCCCGGCGGCGGTTACTAGGTCACCATCGGGTCACCGTCTGGTCAACGACGCGTCTCTGCTCGCACCCGGGCGCGCCTGGGAGCCTGCCGCGTGCAAGCATGTTCGCCATGTGGTTGGTGGGCAGGCTGATCGCAGCGCTGCTCTCACTCCTGATGGTGTCGACCTTCACCGGCCCCACCGCGTGGGCGTCTCCGGAGGGTCAGACCACGCCGCAGTACGGTCAGGCACCGGTATGGGGCAGCTGCGCCGGTTTCATCGGCTCCATCGCCGCCATGGCGACCGCACAGTGCGGGTTCGTGGCCGTCCCAGTCGACTACGCGAAACCCGATGGGCCCCAAGCACAGTTGGCGGTCATCCGAGTACCCGCCACCGGTGACCGCATCGGGGCGCTGATGGTCAACCCCGGCGGGCCTGGCGCATCGGCCGTCGACACGGTCGCCGGAATGGCGGTCAACCAGGCCGGCTCCGACATCACCCGCCGCTTCGATCTGGTGGGATTCGACCCCCGCGGCGTCGGGCACTCCATCCCACAGGTCCGCTGCCGCAGCGACGCCGAGTTCGACGCCTACCGCCGCGAACCGATGACGGACTACAGCCCTTCGGGCATCGCCCACATCGAGCAGATCTACCAGCAGATCGCCCAGGACTGCGTCAACCGAACCGGCCAGGAGTTCCTGGCAGGAGTTGGCACGGCGTCGACGGCACGCGACATGGACGTCGTGAGGGCGGCGTTGGGGGAGAACCAGATCAACTACCTCGGCTACTCCTATGGGACCGAGCTCGGCGCCAGGTACGCCGCACTGTTCGGTGATCGCGTGCGCGCCATGGTGCTCGACGGCGCCGTCGACCCGAGTTCGGATCCCGTTGCCGCGAACCTCCGTCAGCTGGCCGGGTTTCAGACCGCCTTCGACGATTACGCCGCGGACTGCGCACGGTCGGCCGACTGCCCCCTTGGTCAGGACCCGACGCAGTTCGTCGCGCGGTACCACCAGCTGGTCGATCCGCTGGTTCTGCAACCGGGACGGACATCCGATCCGCGCGGGCTGAGCTACCAGGACGCGATGACGGGCACCGTCAACGCGCTGTACACGCAGCGCTACTGGAAGTTCCTCACCAGCGGGCTGCTCGGCTTGGAGCGCGGCACCGACGCGGGTGACCTGCTCTTGCTGGCCGACGACTACCAAGAGCGTGACGCCGCAGGGCACTACTCGAACCAGCAGGACGCGTTCACCGCGATCCGCTGCGTCGACTCGCCGTACCCGACCGATCCCGCGGTCTGGGCCGAAGCCGACCGCCAAGCCCGCCTGGTGGCGCCGTTCACGGCCTACGGCGAGTTCACCGGCTTGGCTCCCAGGGACGCCTGTGCCATGTGGCCGGTGCCGCCGACCTCGGCACCTGGCGACGCGGTCTCGCCGGGGCCGGGAAAGGTCGTCGTCGTGTCGACCACCCACGATCCCGCCACGCCCTACCAAGCCGGCGTCGATCTGGCGCGGGAGATGGACGCCTCCCTGATCACGTTCAACGGCACCCAGCACACCGTGGTCTTCAACGGCAACGCGTGCGTGGATCCTGCGGTCATCGCCTTCCTCGTCGACTCGATCCAGCCCCGAGAACTTCAGTGCTAGCAGCCGCGTAACACGGAATTAACAGCCTGTGCCTACGCTTCGCACATGGATCGGCAGAAGGAATTCGTGCTCCGGACGCTCGAGGAGCGTGACATTCGGTTCGTCCGGTTGTGGTTCACCGACGTGCTCGGTTACCTCAAGTCCGTCGCGATCGCGCCCGCCGAACTGGAGGGCGCCTTCGAAGAGGGCATCGGTTTCGACGGTTCGTCGATCGAGGGCTTTGCCAGGGTGTCGGAATCCGACACCGTCGCCCGCCCCGATCCGTCGACCTTCCAGGTGCTGCCCTGGACGACCAGCGCGGGCAAGCACCACTCGGCCCGCATGTTCTGCGACATCACGATGCCCGACGGATCGCCGTCGTGGGCGGACTCGCGACACGTGCTCCGGCGGCAACTGGCCAAGGCCAGCGATCTCGGCTTCTCCTGCTACGTCCATCCCGAGATCGAGTTCTTCCTGCTGAAACCCGGCCCCGACGACGCCGCGCCCGTGCCGGCGGACAACGGCGGCTACTTCGACCAGACCATCCATGACTCGGCACCGAACTTCCGTCGCCACGCCATCGAGGCGCTGGAACAGATGGGCATCTCGGTCGAGTTCAGCCACCACGAGGGTGCGCCGGGACAGCAGGAGATCGACCTGCGGTACGCCGACGCGCTGTCCATGGCCGACAACGTGATGACGTTCCGCTACCTCGTCAAGGAGGTCGCGCTCGCTGACGGCGTGCGGGCGTCGTTCATGCCCAAGCCCTTCTCGCAATACCCGGGCTCGGCGATGCACACGCACATGAGCCTCTTCGAGGGCGACACCAACGCGTTCCACACGCCCGACGATCCGCTGCAACTGTCGTCGGTCGGCAAGTCGTTCATCGCCGGAATCCTCGAGCACGCCAGTGAGATCAGCGCCGTCACGAACCAATGGGTCAACTCGTACAAGCGCCTGGTCCATGGCGGCGAGGCCCCGACCGCGTCGTCCTGGGGTGCCGCCAACCGGTCCGCCCTGGTCCGGGTGCCCATGTACACGCCACGCAAGGCGTCGTCACGGCGTATCGAGGTCCGCAGCCCCGACTCGGCCTGCAACCCGTATCTGGCGTTCGCGGTCCTGCTGGCGGCGGGTCTGCGCGGGGTCGAGAAGAACTACGTGCTTGGGCCGCAGGCCGAGGACAACGTCTGGAACCTGACTCCGGAGGAACGCCGCGCGATGGGCTACAAGGAGCTGCCGGGCAGCCTGGGCGTCGCGCTCGGCGAGATGGAGAACTCCGAGCTGGTCGCTGAAGCGCTCGGCGAGCACGTCTTCGACTTCTTCCTGCGCAACAAGCGCGCGGAGTGGGAGGACTACCGCAGCCACGTCACGCCGTTCGAGCTGAAGGCCAACCTGTCTCTCTAGTTTCACGAGATACCGTCTTGGACGTGGCCAAACCAGCGACCCAGCGACCGACGCTGCCCGGCGTCGGCAGACTGGGCTTGGTCGAGCCAACCGCCCGTACCGATCTGGCCAGGTTGGGCTGGAATACCGACGCACACGTCGAGCTGTTGTGGTCGTTGTCCCGGTCACCCGATGCCGACACGGCGCTGCGCACGATGGTGCGACTCGCCGACGCACTTGGTGACGACTGGGACGAGCTGAACCGCGCGCTGGTCAAGGACCGCGGGTTGCGCGGCCGACTCTTCGGCGTGGTCGGCTCGTCCATCGCGCTCGGCGACCATCTCGTCGCGCAGCCGCGGTCGTGGCACCTGCTGGCGGGTGCCGTCACGCTGCCGTCCGCCGTCGAGCTGCGCGACGCCTTCGCGAGGCTGGCCGAGAAATCCTCCGACGCAAACGATTTACGAGTCCTCTACCGGGATCGGATGCTCGTCCTCGCCGGGCTGGATGTGGCACCGACGGTCGAGAACGAGCCCGTCCTGCCCTTCCCGACGGTCGGCGCGCACCTCGCCGATCTCGCCGACGCCGCACTCGGCGCGGCACTGATCGTCGCGACCAGGGCTGTCTGTAAGTCCGCCGCGGATGGAGCGCCACCGCCCCGGCTGGCCGTCATCGCGATGGGCAAGAGTGGCGCCCGCGAGCTCAACTACGTCAGCGACGTCGACGTCATCTTCGTCGGTGAGCAGGCGGACGGAATCACCACCAGGGTGGCCGGTGAGATGATGCGGTTTGCCGCCGACGCCTTCTTCGAGGTCGACGCCGCGCTGCGGCCGGAAGGCAAGCAGGGCCCGCTGGTCCGCACCCTGGAATCCCACGTGGCGTACTACGAACGGTGGGCCAAGACCTGGGAGTTCCAGGCGCTGTTGAAGGCAAGGCCCGCGGTCGGCGACGTTGACCTCGGGAACCAGTACGTGGCAGCGCTCATGCCCATGGTGTGGGCGGCCCGCGAGCGTGAGGACTTCGTCTCCGAGGTCCAGGCGATGCGCCGTCGCGTCGAACAACTGGTGCCCGCCGGGGTAAGGGACCGCGAACTCAAGCTCGGCACGGGTGGCTTGCGCGACGTCGAATTCGCGGTGCAGTTGCTGCAACTGGTCCACGGCCGCAACGACGAATCCCTCCACGTGGCGTCCACGGTCGACGCGCTCGCTGCGTTGGGGGCCGGCGGCTACGTCGGGCGTGACGATGCCGCGAACCTCACGGCGTCGTATGAGTTTCTGCGCCTCCTCGAACACCGCCTGCAGCTACAGCGACTCAAGCGCACACACATGCTCCCCGAGTCTGGCGACGAGGAGGCCATGCGGTGGCTGGCCCGCGCCGCGCACATGCGGCCCGACGGTCAGCACGATGCGCTCGGCGTCCTGCGCGAGGAACTCAAGCGCCAGAGCCTGCGGGTGTCGCGCCTGCACGCCAAGCTCTTCTACCAGCCGCTGCTGGAGTCGGTCGAGGGATCGGCCGTCGAGTTCTCCACGAGCATGTCGGCGGAGGCGGCCGAACGTCAGCTCGCCGCACTGGGATACGAGGGGCCGCAGAGCGCACTGACCCACCTGGCCGCCCTGACGAGCAGCAGCGGGCGCCGAGGTCGGGTGCAGCAGGTGCTGCTGCCGACCCTGCTGGACTGGCTGTCGGACACCCCCGACCCGGATGCGGGACTGCTGTCCTACCGGCGCATCAGTGACGAACTCGCCGACGAGCGCTGGTATCTCGCCACGCTGCGCGACGAGGGCGCGGTGGCCAAGCGGTTGATGCACGTGCTCGGCACGTCGGCGTTCGTCCCAGAACTGTTGATGCGCGCCCCCGAGGTGATCCAGCAGTACGCCGACGGCCCGTCGGGCCCGAAGCTGATCGAGGTCGAGCCCGATGGGCTGGCCCGTGCGCTGGTGGCATCGGCAGGCCGACACCGGGACCCGCCAAGAGCGATCGCCGCGGCGCGAACGCTGCGCCGTCGCGAGCTGGCACGCGTGGCCTCTGCCGACCTGTTGGGAATGCTCGAGGTCACCGACGTCTGCCGGGCTCTGACGTCGGTCTGGATCGCGGTACTGCAGGCCGCCATGGACGTCGTCGTGCGCGCGAACACTCCGGCCGACGGGGTGCCCGCCCGGATCGCGGTGATCGGGATGGGCAGGCTCGGTGGCCGCGAATTGGGCTACGGCTCCGACGCCGACGTCATGTTCGTCTGCGAACCCGTCGGCGACGCCGAGGAATCCGTGGCCGTGCGCTGGGCGGTGACCATCGCGGAGCAGGTGCGCACAGTTCTCGGCACGCCGAGCGCGGACCCGCCGTTGGAGGTCGACACGAACCTGCGGCCCGAGGGACGCAACGGCCCGCTGGTGCGGACCCTCGCCTCCTACGAGACTTACTACGCGCGGTTTGCCCAGACGTGGGAGGTCCAGGCTCTTCTGCGGGCCCACTGCGTCGCCGGTGACGCTGACCTCGGCCAGCGGTTCCTGCTGATGATCGACAAGACCCGCTACCCACCCGGGGGAGTGTCACCCGCTGCGGTGCAGGAGATCCGGCGGCTCAAGGCGCGCATCGACGCCGAACGCCTGCCGCGTGGTGCCGACCCGAACACCCACACCAAGCTGGGCCGGGGCGGCCTTGCCGACGTCGAGTGGACGGTCCAGCTTCTCCAACTCCGCTACGCGCACCAGATCGAGGCGTTGCACAGTACGTCGACGCTGGACACGCTGGATGCGATCGGTGCGGCGGAACTCATCGCAGAGGGTGACGTCGACCTGCTGCGCCAGGCCTGGCTGACGGCGACGCGCGCCCGCAATGCACTGGTGCTGGTGCGCGGCAAGCCGACCGATCAGCTACCGGGGCCAGGTCGCCAGCTCAACGCCGTCGCGGTGGCGGCGGGTTGGGACAGCAGCGACGGCAGTGAGTTCCTGGACAACTACCTCCGCGTGACCCGCCGCGCAAAGGCAGTGGTGCGCAGGGTCTTCGGCGAATGAGCACGGACTTTCCGTTCGACCGCATCGCGGCCGACGAGTACGACCGGCTGAGTGCGCTGCACGGGCCGCTGACCCAGGCGATGCGTGAGCTCATCGACGCGGGAATCCGCACCGACATCGACGAGGCAGGGGTGCGCGAGGCGCAGGCCGCCATCGAAGCCGTCACCGAGCGGTTGCGCAGCGTGCAGCGTGAACAGACCTCGACGCTGCGGCACGCGAGCACGGGCAGGCCGTTGGCATGGGCCAATCCGGCTGTGGGACTGCGCAATGCGATCTCACCCCCGATGGACATCCACCACACGAACGACGACCGCTGCTGGGCCGAGTTCAGTCTCGGCTTGGCCTACGAGGGACCGCCGGGTTTGGTCCACGGCGGCATCTGCGCGCTTGTGCTGGATCACATCCTCGGGGAAGCGGCCAGCGATGGTCTGACGAAGCCGCTCTTCACCGGCACCATCACGTTGCGCTACTTGCGCGGCACGCCACTTGGCCCATTGCGTGCCGAGGCGTTCATCGAAAGGACCGAGGGCATCAAGACATACGCGCGCGGTTATCTCGGCACCGCCGACGGCTGGACCGTGGAAGCCGACGGCGTGTTCATCAAGCCCGCGTGGGCCCGAGACGCCGGATGAGGTTCTACGTCAGCACGGCCTTCCTCGATACCAAGGAAGTCATCGAAGTCGCAAGAGCTGCAGACGATCTTGGCTACGACGGGATGGGCATCCCCGATCACGTGATCAACCTGGAGACGCTCCAGACGCCGTATCCCTACACCAAGGACGGTTCGCGGCGGTGGGAGGCGTTCACACACTGGCCCGATCCATGGGTGATGATCGGGGCGATCGCCTTGGTCACCAACCGGTTGCGCTTCGTCACCACCGTGTACCTGCCCGCGATGCGCGACCCGTATTCGGCCGCCAAGGCGATCGGCACCGCGGCCTGTCTTGCCGATGGACGCCTCGAACTCGGGATCGGCGTCGGCTGGTGCGAAGAGGAATTCACGTTGATGGGCCAGCGGTTCGACCGCCGCGGCAAGCGCACCGACGAGATGCTGGAGTTGATGCGAAGGCTCTGGCAGCCGGGTTGGACCGAGTTCTCCGGCGAGTTCTACTCCACGCCGCGCCTGGAGATGGAACCCACCCCGCCCCACATTCCGATCTACGTCGGAGGCCTCTCCGACATCGCACTGCGCCGCGCGGCTCGCAACGACGGCTGGGTCGGCGACCTGATCACCACCGAGCGCGCCATCGCATCGGTCGACAAGGTTCGGCAGATGCGTGCCGAAAAGGGTTTGTCGATGGACGATTTCACGGTCTTGACGCCGCTGACCGATGCGTTCACGCCCGAGCACTTCGAGCGGGCCGAAGCCGCGGGCATCACGGGCATCATCACGATGCCGTGGATGTTCTACTCCGGGCCGCAGGCTTCTCTGGCCGACAAGATCGACGGCATGAAGCGCTTCCGCAAGGATCTGCGGCTCGACGGCTGACCGCCGAAGCTACCTCGACGGTCGCCTGGCGTCGACGGCGTAGGCGCCGCCGCCGATGAATGCGAACAGGAAGAACGCGAAGCACAGCAGCACGGCGGGCTCGCCCTTGTTGACGATGGGCCAGAAGTCGGTGGGCATGTGCTGGGTGAAGTACGCGAATGCCATCACGCCGGAGGCGATGAACGCCGCTATGCGGGTGAACAATCCGATGGTGATCAGTACGCTCGTGACGATCTCGAGGATGCCGGCCCACCAGTAGGGCCACGAACCGGTCGCAGCTCCGGTACCCGTCGGCCATCCGAACAGGTGGGACGTGGCGTGGGTGAGCAGCACCAGCCCACAGATCACCCGGAACAGGCTCAAGACGGCGGGAGCGAACGGACTGAGTCTGGCGTCCAACTTCTGAGTCATGTCTCGACGATACTATTCGGACCGCAGTCCGAATAGCCCAGCCACGTCGATCTCGCCAAAAGTGACGATGGCCACCCGGCCTCCGGCAAACCCGTGAGGGCTACTTCGTGCCGAAGATGCGTTCCGTCACGGCAGTGTCGCCGAAGGACTCGGTCTTGACGATCTTGCCGTCACGAAACGTGAACACGTCGGCGCCAGTGGTGCTTTCACCCTCGACGGTGACGTCGGTGAGCGCGACGACGACATCGCCATCGGCGATGATCCGATTGGGTTTCGTCGCGAACTGCTTCCCCGCGATCTTCCCGAGTAGCTCGACCACTTCACCCTTGCCGTGATACGTCCCGCTGAGCGTGCTCTTGCCTGGCTGTATCCACTCGACGTCGTCGTCGAAGGCCTGCAGTGCTCCTTCGAGATCGCCTGCCGCAAAAGCGGCGTACCCCTTCTTCGTCGTCTCGACATTGTCATCTCTGGACATCGTTGTCTCCCCCTAGTGCGTGCTTCCAATGGCAACAACGCTACTGCGGCACGGCTGCAAAACCTCGGTGAAAGAGGTAGCAAACCGGCCGATGGTTCCGGACGCAACGAGGGCGCAAACTTCAATTCTGTGCAGAGGCAACCAAGTTCACCGAGGACGACCGCTCAACGACGAAGGGCCGGACGGAGTCGATTCTCCGTCCGGCCCTTCGTCAAGCTGGCTTACACGTCGTAGTAGAGCGCGAACTACGTTCTCGGCGTTTGCATCTGTTAGCTGTGTTGGCTGATCGAAGTATTGCCAGGTCAACGGGTCGCGCTTGAGCCAGCTTTCCGTAACCGTCTGAACCAACTGCGGACGATCTGCGGACGATCGAGAGGACCGAACCGTCGTCGCAGGCTCCAACCGAACGACGACGGTTCGTTCCGTCTATGGCCCGACGCCGAGGGCAAAAGAATCGGATGAGCTGCCGGTCCTTTTTGGGTAGGGCCGCTCGGCGTCGGGGGTCTACTGCGCTTGCACGCGGTACCTGTTGAGCACCGATTGCTCAGCCAACGACCAGGCGAACGAGGACTGCAGGGCGTACTCGTATTCGACGTCGTCGATGCGGGTGCGGCGCACCTGTTTGCCGTTGGCGGCCAGTCGCGCCGACGCCGTGACGATCACCGCCGCGATGTCCCGATTCGGTTCGTTGCCGGTGAAGCCTCGGCCACGCGTGTAGGCCTTGGCCATCGTGGTGACGACGGGCACGACGGTATCGAGGTCACCCTCGGCCAGTCCCTCGACGTCGCCGGTGTTCACGGGCATCGGCTAGGCCTCGGTGAGCAGCGTGACTGCCTTCGCCTGCAGTAGCGCGGTGTCCCAGCGGCTCACGACGCGGATGCCGATCGAGTCGTAATCGCCCCAGGTCTGATCGAGGATCTTCACTTGGGCGTCGACGTCTCGCACGACGACCACCTTGGACATGTCGACCAGGGCCACACGGTTCTTGGTCGAGACCGCGGGAATGTTGTCGGTGATGATCACTGGCAGGCCGAACAGGGTGAGCGAGGTGCCCTTCTGAATGGTCGTCGGGTCGATGAGGTACTGCGCCGACTCGTCGTTAATCTTGAGCTTGCGTACCTTCGCGAAACTGGCCGAGGTCATGACCCAATGCGTCGGGGTGACCTTGTTGCCCATGGCGGTAGCCCAACCATCGATCAGGCTGTCGGCGTCGGTGAGGTCGAGTGCACCGGTGGCGATGCCGGCCTGGCGCAAGATGCCCTTGACGGTGTTGGAGCTGCCCGTGCCGTCCCAGAGGGCCGCGTCGAGGGCGGTGGCCACGTCGGTGACCAGTCGGGCACGCAGGACGGCATCGAGGCCGATGACGGAAGTACGGATGAGCTCGTTGGTGAGCTTGACCAAGACCTTGATCGACTTCAGCGTCGAGGGCAGCAAGGTCACTTCGTCGAAGGCCACGTCTCCGTCGCTGATCTGGGCACCTTCGGCGACGAATCCGGCCGTGACACCGTTGACGATGCGAGGCACGCGGACGGGCGCGTTGGAGTCCAGCACGACGGGGCCGGCGGCCAGGAACGTCGAGGCTTGCTGCAAGGGCTGAACGAGCAGACTAGCTACCTGCGACTGGATGAGAGTCGAGTTGTCGGCAGTGGTTTCGATGGCCACGATGAGAGTCCTTCTGGGAGAAGTGTCGAGGGAAACGACACGTCGCCAGGACGTCGATCGTGGTGGGCGCCAGGCCCGTCGGTTTCGATTCTACGATAGCGCGGTCGCATGTCGCACTGCTCCGTTAGTGTCCAGTCGAACTGAAATCGAGCAGAGGGGCGCGCAGTGAGCGAATACGAGTGGGGCGGAGCGGAAGTCAGCTATCCGGATTGGAGCGGTACGGCGCAGCTCGACCAGAAGATGACCGGGGACGTGGACGAATACAGCCTCACCGGGGTCGATCGAGACAAGTGGGTCATCATCGGCCTCGATTTCGGTGGCGGTGAATCCGGTATGCATGCCCTCGAAGTCATCGCCGTGCGCAAGTCCGACTGGAGAGAGGCAAAGGGCACGTCGCAGGTGAAAGCGGCGAGCATTCGGATTCACAACGGAGTCGACCCGTTCGACCTGCTTCGGCAGATCATGCACGTGTTCGACATGCGTCTCCGCATCCGCTCGGTGACGGATTCGACCATCGTGATCACCGAGAGCCTAGACGAGCCGCCGCAGCCCTAAGTCCGTTCCTTGAGCATGCCCAACAAGTTGAACGATTCGGAACTACCTCCGCGGTGACCCTGCCCGATGTCGCCGGAAGGCTTGCGGGACGCGAGGTGCGGCTTGCGAGCCAATAGGTCATCGATCGCAGCCGCGAGCGCCTCGGCGTCGTCGAGGTGCTCGGCGTCGAAAGGCAGGTCCGTCGGATCGGCCAGCCTGCCCGTCGACTTCACCAACTCGTTGTGCAGACGGGTGGCGTAGGCGTCGGCCACCTTGGCACGGTCGCGATACTTGGCGTTCTGGCCGCGAAGCTTCTCGACGTACTCGCGTGGGAACGTCTCGGCCGCGTCCTCGGTGTCGGTCTCGTCGACCACCTCGGTGTCGTCATCTGGCCTATCGTCGGGCGCCTCGGCCGCCTGGTCCTCGGTCATGGTCGTGTCGGTGTCGGTGTCGCTCATTACGCTGTCTGCCTTTCATCGGTGGGGGTCTCGCGGGATCTGGCTGCCTCGATCTTCGCTATCTCGTCATCGGAGTAGCCCAGCTTCGCGAGCGCGTAGGACGCCGGGAGTAGACCGGCCTGGTAGAGCTTCGTCACCGCGTCGGCCTCTTGAGCAACCGAGCGGGTCGAGGCGTCGGCCCACTGGACGCGAATGTCGTCGATCAGGTTCGGGTCTCGGCCGTCGCGTACCGCCACCATGAGCCGAGCAACCTGCTCCCAGCTCCGGCCGAAGGTCTGTTGGCGGGCCTCGGCGCGTGCCGTGAGGCTGGCCTCGGATGCCCTCAGAGCGTCGGCGCTGGCGGGGTTGTCGCTGAAGATCCCGACGTAATGAGCGGGAAGCGTTGACACGGCCATGATTTGGCCCAACAGGACTCGCACCGAGGCCTCATAGCCTCCGAGGTCTGCGGCGTTGAGCTGGCCAAACTTGGTCTCGGCCGACTCGCTGATCATCGCCCGATGGCCCTCCGGGATGGGGTTGACCTCGATCATGACGGGCTGGCCGTCTCCGTCGAGGACCGGCTCCCCATCGACGTCGAGGACGGGTTCCTCGGTCAGCTCGATGCCGGTAGCCCACCGACGCGGACGGCCGACGTACTCCGAGGTGACCATCATGTCGGCCAGGCTCTTGTTCAGCGCGTCGACCAACGGCTTCAGGTCCTCGATTTCGGAGACGCCGTAGTCGGCCACGATGCGATCGGTGTTGCGCAGGTTGACGACCGGGACGACGCCGAGCGGGTTCGGGATCACTGACACCGTCTCGTATCCCTGCGTGCTCGCGCCGCGTTGATTGGACCGTAGCCGCACGATCTCGTCTTCCAGGTACAAGACGGCCTCGGTGGTCGTCTTCGTCTCCCAGCGCTTCACCGCGGCGACGACCTCACGGCTACCGGGATCGATCTGGACGGCGACTTGCTTGCCCGACTCGACGCTGACGGTGGGCTTGCCAAAGCGATCGGCCCAGACGATGCAGTAGCTATCGCCGAGCAACAGCGCCTCACGATGCGCGACGCCGGAGAGTTGATCCATGTCGAGGCGCACCCAGTCGGCCCAGACCTTCTCGTCGCCAGTGAATCCGGTAATCCGAAGGCGCTCGGCCAATGCGGTCACGGCCAGCCGAGGAATGTTGCTCGCCATCACACCGAACCTGTTGCCGAGAGCCGTTCGGGCCTCCGGTGAGAGGAATGCCAACGCTTGCTTGCCGGTGGCGTAGCGGTCCAGTTCGGCGTAGCGGGCAGCGGGTTCGCTGAGTCGCTGCATCATCTCGATTACTTGTTCGTCTCTTGTCATGCTGAATTCCTTTCTAGAACAACGGTTATCATGCGAACGACCTCGATTTCCTTCGTGCCTTGTGCGTCGCGCGCCATGTCGCACGCGAGTGGGCCATGACCAGGCAGGCAGCAAGGTCGATCTTGGCGGCGTGGACGGACCGAGAGGCCTTCGCCAGTCGCATCCCGCGAGGGTCCTCGATGATCACCGCGGCGCCGATGTGGGCGGCCAGCGTGGCGTCACCGGAATGAGTCATCCGGCCGTTGACGGCAGCGGCGTAGAGGTTGGTCGTCGCCTCGGTCAGCCGCGAGGGCGAGTGTGGAAATTCCACGATCGGCAGTTTCTCGGACTCGAGTTGTTGCAACGTTCGAGTCCATCGGAATGGATCAGCAATGACCTCGACGAC